>PWRA01000120.1 GCA_003556385.1 Dehalococcoidia bacterium
CTTTCGATTGCGCAGCAGGCGGTAGCGACTGATGATCTTCTGCTCCAGGTCGAGGACTTGTTGCGCGTCTTGGCGGAGCTCATCCCGGAGGCGCGGCAGGCTGTCCCGCAGCATCTGCAACGTCTGGGTGGTAAAGCTCCTCATGGCATGGTAGAGGGAGTTCTGGTAGTTGTGAGAGAACGACTCCGGCGCGAAGTCCGCGTCATCGGGTGCCGAGGCGAGGGCCACGTGCAGCTCGGCCGTACGCTGTCCCAGAAGCTGCGCCGAGAGGAGATAGGGCCCTATCGTCTCCTGGGCCAGTGCAGGCGGGTCCTGGAGCAAAGACAACAGGTGTCTTTGAGAGATGGGTGGCACCTGCACAGTCGGATGTACCAGCACGTACTGGAAGTACTGGTGAAGCGAGTCCAGGGTATATTGCCAGGCATCGCCCTCGTTGGGTACGAAGACTTCCAGGACCGCCAGGCTTGCCGGCTTGCCTCTCTTCCTGCGGTACTCGATGGTGCCGGCTACGGGAACTACGAAGGGAAAGGGGACTCTCTCCGTGAGAAAGCGACCCACCTCGACGTCGGGGTTAATGCCGTCCTCAACCCTCCGGTAGAATTTGAGATATAGCCCATCGCCGTATACTATCGACGTGTTGGTCTGCTCGGCTTTGATCGGGGCGGGTTCCAGAGAGAGTCCTGCCGCACCCCGCGCAGTGCGAAAGACCCTGGTGGGCGTGCCGGAGATCTCGCCCGCTTCACCTTTGAAATTCCGTCGCCGCGCAATGGCCCGCAGCAGATGGGTGCAGAACTCCTTGTCTACCAGGGCATCGATCAGCACCTTCTGACCGGTCTCACCTCTGCCCCGGGGGTTGAGCTCGGCGACGGGGGCCTGGGGATACTCGCTCCGAATCTGCTCCTTCTGCTCGGCAGGGGCGGTGGTGAGCGGGAGGACGTAGGTCTCGGGCTCGCCTTGCGTGTACTCAACCTCTATCAGGACAATGTACGCCATTGACGCGCCGAAAGGCACCGGGATGACATCGAGGATCTGCGCTCCCCAGGACTCCCGCGCTTTGCCGCGGAACCATCGACGCCCCCTTATATAGTCCAGCAAGACCGCTTCCAGGATAAACCAGTTTGCTTTCCTGAATAGCCTTTCTTCAGACTCGATGAGCGTCGGAAGGACCCTCATGCTATCCTCGGGCGCTGCACCGAGCCGGGAGGGGTCGGTAACCTCCTTTTGGAGGGCAAACCAGTAGAAGACGTACGGCCCCATGGTGAAGTAGTACGTGCCATCCGTAATGGGCGCGAACTGCGTCCGCCCGAATAGCTCGGCCGGCACTCTTCCCTGAAATTCGGCGAGGTCTAGCTGGGCTTGCTGCGCGGCATGCGATAGGTTGGCTACCACCAGGATGACCTCGTCATCATAGCGACGAAGGAACGCCAGCACCTTGCGGTTCTGCGGTTGCAGAAACTCCAGGCTACCCCGGCCGAAAGCCCTGAACCGCTTCCTCAGGGCGATACTACGCTTCATCCACCAGAGCAGAGAATCGGGATTGTTCTGCTGGGTCTCTACGTTGACCGACTCATAGTGGTACTCGGGGTCGATTATCGGAGGAAGATAGAGTTTCTGGGGGTTGGTGCGGGAAAATCCTGCGTTGCGGTCCGGGCTCCACTGCATCGGAGTGCGCACCCCGTTTCGATCACCGAGGTAGAAGTTGTCTCCCATGCCGATTTCGTCGCCATAGTAGATAACCGGTGTGCCGGGCAAAGAAAAGAGCAGGCCGTTCATGAGTTCGATCTTCTTGCGGTCGTTGTTCAGGAGCGGCGCCAGTCGGCGGCGGATACCGAGGTTCAACCGGGCGGCAGGATCGCTGGCGTACATGCGGTACATATAGTCTCGCTCTTCGTCGGTGACCATCTCGAGGGTCAGCTCGTCGTGGTTGCGCAGAAAGATGGCCCACTGACAGGTCTCCGGGATGGGCGGCGTCTGCTGGAGGATGTCTATGATGGGAAAGCGGTCCTCCATGCGGATGGCCATGAACATGCGGGGCATGAGGGGAAAGTGAAAGGCCATGTGGAATTCGTCGCCGTCGCTAAGATAGGCCGCTGCATCCTCCGGCCACTGGTTGGCCTCTGCCAGGAGCATGCGGTTCTTGAACTTGGTGTCGATGTGCGCGCGCAACTCTTTCAGAAAGGCGTGTGTCTCAGGGAGGTTCTCGCAGTTGGTGCCCTCCCGCTCGTAGAGGTAGGGCACTGCATCGACCCTCAGTCCGTCGACGCCAAGCCGTAGCCAGGAGTCTAGGATCCTGAAGATAGCGCGCCTGACGGCGGGGTTGTCATAATTCAGGTCGGGCTGGTGCGAATAGAAGCGGTGCCAGTAGTATGCTTTGGCGACGTGGTCCCATGTCCAGTTGGAGGACTCAGAGTCCTTGAAGATGATGCGGGCATCCGGGTATTTTTCGGGCGTATCACTCCAGACATAGAAGTCGCGCCAGCGGCTGTCAGGCGCCGCCCGTCGCGCCCGCTGAAACCAGGGATGCTGATCGGAAGTGTGGTTGATGACCAGCTCTATGATCACGCGGAGGCCGCGCCGGTGGGCCTCGTCCACGAAGTTCCGGAATTCGGCCATGTTCCCGTAGACGGGCTGGATACTGGTATAGTCCGAAATATCATAACCGTCATCCTTCAGGGGAGAAGGAAAGAAGGGGAGCAGCCAGATGGCTGTCGCTCCCAGGTCCTCGATGTAATCCAGCTTGTCGGTAAGACCCAGGAAGTCTCCCACACCGTCTCCATGGCTGTCGGAAAAGGCCCGGATGTGAAGCTCATAGATGACGGCGTCCTTATACCACAGCGGATCATCGCCGAATCGTGCGGTACCGGCCCGGCTTCGTTTCTTCATATCCTAGTCCCCGAGCACCCCGTGTATGTGTTCCATCAGGTCATTGAACTCAATGGGCTTGACCAGTAGCCCCCTGGCGCCGTGTTCCATGGTCTCCCTCTGCATCGCAGGGCTGCGTTGCGGCGCAATCACGATGCAGGGCGTCTTTGCCTTGCTCAGTTCTTCACAGCGTTGCCAGACGTCGTGGTCAAACCCGGAAATGTCCAGCAGGACGAGTGCGATCTTCTCCTTCTCCTGCATGGCCCTGTCAAGCTCTTCCAGGCTGGCCGCGGTAAGCGTCTCATAACCGGCCTGCCCCAATTGCTGCGACAAATGCCCCAGGCTACTGCGGTTGCTATCTACTACCAGAATCTTCGATTTGGCGTTCATGCTTCACCTCGATTTCTCTTCGCCGTCACGTGGACTGTCCCGTCACCGGTCCCATCCATGTGCCGGGGTGGACTGCCGGGTTTATCAGATAACGTGCAGGCATAGTTTTTCACCCTACATGTAGTAGTCAAAGTCCTGCTCGGTGCGCACCCGCCGGCGCATACGGAAGATATGAGCGGGCACAATTTGCGGGTTGAGTTCGATATAGTTCCGCGATCCCTGCCATAGGTAGCGGGCGTCGCTCACGAGATCGTGCATCTGGTACGGCCTCTGGGGATCAATGCCCAGTTCCTCTAAGGGAAACTCTATCCAGCCGGACTGGGTATGGTGGGGATCAAGGTTCACCACCGTAAGGATAACATTGGAGAGATCATCCGTGCGCTTGCTGTAGCAGATGAGTTGCTCGTTGTCCACTTCGTGAAAACGAAGGCTGCAGTCGCCGTGCAGGGCGGGGTTATCATGCCGGATCCTGTTGACACGGGCCACAAGGTCCTTAAGGCTGTCGGGCCTCGCGATGTCCCAGTTTCTGATCTCGTATTTTTCTGAGTCCAGGTACTCTTCGCTTCCCGGCTCCCTGGCACGGTCCTCGCATAGCTCAAAGGCCGGTCCATAGATGCCGTAGTTGGCTCCCAGGGTTGCGGCCAGCACCAGGCGCGCTATGAATGCCGGACGCCCGCCGAATTGAAGGTATTCGGTCAGGATGTCGGGCGTGTTGGGCCAGAGGTTGGGACGAAAATACTCCCGCACCTCGGTCTGCGTCAGCGCCGTGAAATAGTGCGCCAGCTCCTGCTTGGTATTGCGCCAGGCAAAATAGGTGTAGGACTGAGTGAACCCGAGCTTGGCCAGCTGGTACATGACCTTCGGGCGCGTGAAGGCCTCCGAAAGGAATACCACGTCTGGATATGACGTCTTGATCTCGGCAATCAGCCACTCCCAGAAACGGAAGGGCTTGGTATGGGGGTTGTCCACGCGGAAAATGCGGACGCCCTGTTCGATCCAGAAGAGCACGATACTCTTGAGTTCTCCCCAGAGCTCCCGCCAGTTGTCGGTCTCGAACTCGAACGGGTAGATGTCCTCGTATTTCTTGGGCGGGTTCTCGGCATACTGCACGGTGTTATCGGGACGCCAGCGGAACCACTCCGGATGCTCCTGCACATAGGGATGGTCCGGGCTGCACTGAAAGGCGATATCCAGGGCTATCCCTATCCCGTGTGCGTGAGCCTCGGCCAGGAAGCTGCGGAAGTCTTCCAGGGTGCCGAGCTGAGGGTGAACCGACTTGTGTCCGCCTTCCGCTGAGCCGATGGCCCATGGAGTCCCCGGGTCGTCCGGGCCGGCTACGGGACTATTGTTCCTTCCCTTGCGCCTGGTATGGCCGACAGGATGAATGGGCGGGAAATAGAGGACATCGAAACCCATGGCGGCAATATACGGCAGGCGGGCCTCACAGTCCTTGAAAGTGCCGTGCCGGCCGGGCTGGGAGGTGCAAGAGCGGGGAAACATCTCATACCAGGTGCTGAAGCGGGCTTTGTCTATATCGACCACCGCCGCAAGCTCTTCGCGATAGGTCGCGGCAAAGCGCCTGTCCGGATACCTGTCCATCAACTCCGATAGCTCCTGGCTCAGTGCGACCTGCACCCTTGCCGCCTCGGTCACGTCCGAGGACTGTAGGGTCCTTGCCCATTGGGTTAGCTGCTCTTGCCCGGGTTCGGAAGCGCGGGCGGCCGCCTCGGCAACCAGCTGGGCGCCCACCAGGAGCTCGCTCGACACTTGCTGCCCGGCCTCAGATCTCTTGCTCAGATCCCGCCTCCACGACTTGAACCGGTCGACCCAGGCCAGGACGGTATAGAGGTAGCGGCCGAGATCGCCCACGTCAAAAGACCCGCGCCAGCGGTCATTGCCCAGGGGTCTCATAGCAGCCTCCTGCCAGTCGGGCTCTTCTTCCTTACGATACAGGAGCAAGGCCGATATAACCTCATGGCCATCCGAAAAGATGTCGGCTTCCACGATCACGTTCTCTCCGACCGTTCGCTTGATGGGGAAACGGCCGCCGTCGATCTCAGGCTTCAATGCCTGGATGATGACCCGCATCTGCCCTGTTAATGCTCTCATAGGCAAATCGCCTTCGTGTCACAATGGAAATGCCCGGCGCACCGCCAAAACACCCGTCGAGGAAAGAGATTGTGCCTCATTTGCTCGCGGCTGTCAATGGGCCCGTGCTGGCGGTAGGCCCGTTACTGGGCTCGGTCGACTATCGCTGTAAACCGAACAGAAGACTTGCCGGTGGGCCGCACCCGGACCGGGGAGGGTGGCCCGTGAACGCACAGCTATCCGGAGCGGGCGCGGAACGTGTCACGCGCCAGCAGATAGATTTCTTCATATTTCCCGGCCGAGGCTTTCCAGGAGAAATCCAGGTTCATGTTGCGCCTCATCAGGGACTGCCAGTCATCGCGGTCATAGAAACCGGCCTCGGCTCTCTTTACCGCCTGGAGTAATTCCGGAACGGTGTAGCCTTGAAACACGTAGCCATTTCCGTCGTCTTGTGCCACGTCATGCACGGTGTCGACCAGGCCCCCGGTGTGTCTGACTACGGGGACGGCGCCGTATCGCATGGCTATCAGCTGGCCCAGTCCGCACGGCTCGAAACGCGAAGGCATGAGGAGCATGTCGGCCCCACCGTAGATGAGGCGGCCCAGTCTCTCGTCATATCCCGTAAATACTGAGAGGCGATCGGGGAACTGCAGGGCGAGCCTGCCAAGGAGCCTTTGATAATGCTCCCGTCCTTCGCCGAGGGCGACCAGTTGTGATCCTGTCTCTGTGATGAAGCGGTCTATCGCCTGGAGCAGCAGGTCGATACCCTTCTGCTCCTCCAGACGGGACACCATGCCGAACAAAGGGACGCCGTACTCCTGTGGGAGTCCGCACTCTTTTTGCAGCGCGATCTTGTTGTCGACTCGTCCTGGTATCGTATCTGAGTCGTAGTTCCTTGCCAGGTGGGGGTCGGTAGCCGGGTTGTATTCGTCGTAGTCGATGCCGTTAGTTATGCCGCAAAGTTCGTTGCGCCGGTAGTGCAGCAGCCTCTCCAACCCCTCGCCGTAGTGCGGTGTCAGGATCTCCGAGGCATAGTTAGGGCTAACCGTAGTGATGAAGTCCGCCAGGAGGATGCCCTGGCTCATGAAGTTGAGCCCCGGCTCGGGAGCTTCGGAGGGGGTATGTTCCTGCCATGTGGTGGACAGGCCCGACTGCAGCAAGAACTCCCGGTCGAAAGGGCCCTGATAGGCCAGATTATGGATAGTGAAGACGCAGGGCGCCTCTGCTCCCGCCTGTCTGAGATACAGGGGCGCGAGAGCGGTATGCCAGTCGTGGCAATGGATGACATCGGGACGAAGGCCAAGCCGGGCGATGGCCTCGGGTAAGCTCGTCGAAAAGAGGAGGAAACGCTTCAACTCGTCCCGGTCGTAGATCTGGCAGGCGCCGAGATAATTCTCGTTCTGCACCAGGTATACCGGTATCCCCCCTTCTAGAGTGGTCTTCTGCAGAGCGACTTGCTCCCTGCTTCCCATAAAGCTGACGGGAAAACCGCTGCCGGGAACGTCCTCCACGGGAGCTGTGATGGAGCCGTACCTGGGCAGTATCAGACATGGGTCGTGCCCGAGGTGCATAAGGGCCCTCGCGAGCGAGCTAGTCACGTCTGCCAGACCTCCTACCTTGACTATAGGGAAGGCTTCAGAGGCAACAAACAGGATCCGCATTATTGAGTTCAGATTCGGCGGGTCTTCTTCCGGCCTGCCACCGATGTGCCACTGGGAACGAATAGGTCAGTGAAGTGGCTTTCTTGCACGTCGGCACCGATAACGCAGTTTCGCCCCACTTTCAGGTACGCCGGTAACCGTGCTCCTTTACCGATCACAGTAATACCGCTGCTCAAGTTAGCGGGTTCGTCCCTATTGGGGGTATAGTCATCGCCACAGCCAAGACAGCAGCCCGATCCGAGGTGGCATTCCTTATCTACTATGACTCGATGCAAGATAGCACCGGTGGCGACGGCAGTGTCGTCGAAGATCACAGAGTCTATCACCTGCGCTCCCTCCTCAACGTAGACGTGGGGCGAAAGCACAGAATTGAGCACACTGCCGTTTATGATGCAGCCATTGCTGACCAGGCTTCTGGATATCTGCGCCCTGGGCCCTATCTTCACCGGAGGCATGTCGACCGAAGGCGTTCTTACCTGGCTCTCAGCTTCATAAAGGTTAAACGGGGGCATGTCTACGATGAGGTCCATATTGGCCTGCCAGTAAGACTCGA
>PWRA01000103.1 GCA_003556385.1 Dehalococcoidia bacterium
ATATAATCGTCGATTTCAGTAGAGCGAGACCTCGCTCTGGCAAGTTTCTCGTTTTGGTCCTGAATCTCCCGGTCCAGATCGCTAAGATCCATCTTGAGGTTCAGCCTGTCATTGAAGAAGAGAAGCGCCTTCTTCTTGGCCTGGGGGTCTTCAGCTGCCACCAGGTAAAAGGGTATCGGTATCCAGAGGCTCACGCCCGAAATGCGCCGCCCCTTTGCTATCCACAACAGATAGGAGTTCAACGTCGGCCTCTGACCGGGCGGAGTCTGATAATCCATGTCTGTGACAAGGTCATATTGGCTCAGGCCTTCCTTAGCTTCTGCCGAGTTGGCTACGACGAACAGCTGTCGGGGAGCAGTATGAGCACTGAAGCTGACCATTGCCCCCAGGATGTAGAGTTGCTCTGAATGACAATGATGCTCGGCCACATCCAACACCGAATCCAGAAACCCATACCATTCGGATCTGGGAGGGTCGCTCCGGAAGATCACAATTGCATGCGACGGGCAGACAAAGAACTTGCTCTCAGGGACTCGAGCCACATCCTTCCTTACGGCGACGCCACTGAGTGGGAAGAAACTCTGCGGATCAACCTCGCCGAACTCGTGTCCTCGCAGCGCCCGGTTCAGATACTCAGTGACCTCCTCTCCCAGATTCCCGGCGTCTTCGCTCCACCCCACAAGCATGGATGACCGGGACAGCGCTGGTTCGCTGTGGAGTTTCACAGACCCTGCCTGACTCAATCTCCCTGCCCTCCCTCTTTGAAGAACCTCTCGACATCTTCCATGATTCGTCTCTCTTCGTCTTCGGTGATCGGTCCGAGGTCACCTGGTTCAGCATAGGGCGCAGGCTTCAATCTATCGAGTTGCTCTCTCATCTCCGAAGGAAGCTGTCTGCAGAACTCCTCAACCGCCCGTTCTACTTCCCTCTCCATTTCGTCCAGTCCATGCAGGCTGACCTGTATTCCCAGACATTGACCGAGCACTCCCAGCACCGATTTAGAAGCTTTGGGATAGGATACAGGCAAACCCTGAAGATAGACCGGTGTTTCGCCCATCAGGCACACGGCATCAACCCCTCGCTTCCTGGCCACTCCCAGCAAGAGCCCGTTCAAGCCGGTTATGTTTCCCTGACCGCCTCTTCCCTCAATGTCGGACATGAGTATGGCGTTCTGGTACTCTCCCACCTCCTGGAGCAGCCTTTCTGTATTGGGCACTGCCCACACCCTCGGCTTCATGGTATGATGGGTTAGGGCGACAGCCGCTCCCGAGGTGTAGATCCTCTCACATCTGAACCGCTCCGCTACGTCCAGAACCAGGTTTGCCATCCGGTACGCTTTCTTACCCGCTGCATAGGCCCTTACCCCTTCACCAGGCTGTTCCTCCCCGATGAAGAGTATCAGGTCCTTGCTCCCAACTCTGCTGATGTAGAATTTGCTGGTAGGGAACTCCATGGATTCTAACACGCCATTGCGTATAAGGACCCGTTTCGGATAGAAGAAATGCCAGGGCTCGATCTCGGCGAATTCTTCTGCCTCAAATATCTGTCTTAGAGCATCAACGGCGATAATGCCGATGTTTCCTATTCCCGGCCAGCTAGCTACCAGCACAGGGTTCTCAATCCGCGGCTCTCGATAAAGCTTGATCCCCATAGCTCTTCCGAAGTCCGCCTTTATTATATACTATATAGGGTGCTCTTTTGCCTGTCACGGGTGAAATATCTTTCGCGGTGTCGACGGCAAGCCTTGAGGACCAAAGGGGGTAGTAATGACGAACTGGCAGAACGACCTTCCGCCGATCGCCAGGGAAAGACTGGCCAGGATCGGGGAGTTGACCGGGGAGGAGAAGGAGAAGCTAGCAGATAGGGAGAAGGTAGATTCTCTTCTCTCCGAATTCTACCGGGGGAATCTCGAGCCGGAGAGCTTGTGGAAAAGGCTGAGAGAGGAAGACAAACCGTCTCTTCTGAGGGAGACCCAGATAAGGCTGGTAGATGGTCTTAGTCTCGGCGCTGCGGCGGGCGAGATGCATAAGAGAAGAGAGGGGGTCCTTGCCATAGAGACTCTCAAAGAGGACCAGAATACCTCTGTGGTGGAACTCAATCTGAATCTGCTCGAAAACCTCCAGAAGAGCTACAGGGGAGAAATCGAGCAGGCTTACAACAGCATAAAGGCAGAAGTGGAGAGAAACCCCCAGCTAAGGGTGAAGCAGGTTCAGCAAGGACAGAACACAGCGCTTGTTCAGCTAACTGTTGACGAGGCCATAAAGCAGCTTCCCCAGTGGCAGGAGTTCCTGTCGCGGCAGGACAAAAGATACAGCCAGGAGTTCGCCAGGTTAATCGAGAAGCTGAAAACGGAGCTAAGATAAGGAACCATCTCAGGCCGCCTGAGGTCTCTCCCGCCTGTACCGGTTGTTCTACAACCGCCTCACTGGCGACGAATATCACCGCCAACAAGACAAGTATGCGCTGCCGGACATACCAGCCCGTTGCAGCGGGCCGCTTTGCGCTATACAGTTACCTGCATGCCATCGTAGGCAAACTTCGTAGCATCTGACTCCAGTCCACAATAGTCATCATAGCTGCGGTTCCAGTACTCTTCCAGATGGACGAACAGAATCTTCTTCGCCTCGATGCGCTCGGCCACTTCGATCGTCTGCTCGAGTGTGTAGAGCGTGGTTCTGGACTTGTGGTCAGCCGGGTACTTGAAGCGATGCTTCAGACCGGTCTCGAATATGCCAGGTTGGATAATAAGGAGGTCGGGACACTGGACCTCGGGGTGATTATCGGGGAATGGCTTGAGGTCACAGGGGGCATACACGATCTTGCGTCCATCCTTCTGGAATACGTATACGAAAGCTGTCTGCTTACCACGATCCACCGGAACGGCATCGATGATCACGGTCTCTATCCGGATACTGTCCTCAAAAGGCAAGAGGCGGATGAACCCTCTCTGCACGTAGAAATCCACCACGGGGCCGTACTGAGACTGGATATTGCGCAGCCGCTCGAGCAACTGCCGGGGGATCAGGAGGCAGGTCTGTTTCTCGGGGTAAGCCTGCCAGGTGCGGAAGTCCAGTGCGATCTGCTCTATCACCCGGAACCCTTCCACGTGGTCGGGATCGAGATGTGTAAACGTGAGGTAGTCGATGTGGCGGATGCGACAGCGGTTGAGTAACAGGGAGATCTCAGCCGGCGTGTCGATGAGAAGGTTTATATCATGAAGAAAGGCCGAGGGCCCTGCCCGGGCATAGGGAACCCCCCTCTCTCGGGCCTGCCGGCAGATCCTGCACTGGCAGAGGGGCTTGGGGATGACCATGCATCCTCCGGAGCCCAGAATCGTCAGGTTCATATAACCTCCCACCGTCGGCAGACACGGCGGTGCACGATACTATTGCTAAGATTGCGACAGAAGGCTCCCTTACTTGAAGGGGTCCCAGCGGACAGTCTGTTTCTCATAGGCAGGTGGAAACAGCTTCAGGAATTCGTCGTAGTAGAGTAGCTCCTTGAACGTAGCGAACGGCATACCGTAGGCGGACGCAGGTCGGTTCTTCTTCTCTTCCGGGTCGATCACCTCGGATACCAGACTGTCCATGACGTCATCGGTGCCAACGCCCATGGCAAACCTGAGTTTCTCACGATTGGCTATCTTTTCAGGGAGCATGTCTCGGAATGCCTCACGCAGAACGAACTTCTCAATCTGCCGCTCTCCATGTATCTTCCAGTCCATCGGTATCCTCTGCGCGAAGGTGACCACCTTGGCATCCAGGAACGGTGGCTGGTAGACCACCGCATTGGCCATCCAAGCCCGGTCGAGGCGCCTGAGGGCGGTGTTATAGGCTATATCGAGTAGCTTCTGTGCCAGCTGCTCCCGGTGGGCATCATCGACCACCGCAGGATTCTTGAGAACCATGCGGTACCCTCCGAACAGTTCATCGGCTCCCTCGCCGACCAGGACGACACTGGTATACTCTTTTGCCATACGTGCGACGCAGTAATTGGAGATAATGCCCGATATGCAGTCCTCGTCAAAACTCTCAAGGTGCCAGACTGCCCGGGGAATCGTCTCGGTGATGTCGGAGTCGGTGATCCGGTAGATATGAAGATTGTGCTCCAGACCCAGGAACCGGGCCATCAGTATCGCATTGTCCAGGTCGGGGCCGGGTGCTTTGTCGATAGTGCCCGTAAAAAGCTGCAGGTCAGGGTTGTACTCCTTGGCAATGGCGGCGATAATGGAGCTGTCTATGCCTCCGCTCAACGCAACACCCCCCACACCGGGCATTCTCCTCTGTACCGCCTCTATCAGTAGTTGGCGGAGGATGCCGGCTGCTTCCTCCAGAGTGTCCGGTTGCGGCACCTCAGGAGTAAACGACGCGAACGGCTTCAATCCTTCGCGGGTGCTGTAGATGTGACCGGGCGGCAACTCGTGGACGTCAAATCGGATATGGTCTATCAGTCCCTTCATCTCGGTGCTGAAACAGAACAAGCCGCGCTCACTTCCGTAGAAGAGAGGTCTGGCGCCCACCGCATCGCGTGCCAGGATTACCTCGCCCTCGTCAGCAACGGCACAAGCGTATCTCCCGTCCAGCAAGGAGAAGCAATCCCGGCCGTGCTTCTGATAGGACTCTCTGAACAGTTCAACGTCGTACTGCCCAGGAACCCTTTCGCTGAACACCTCTCCGTCAAAAAGGACGAACGGAGGTCTCGCCAGCGAGGCGGCACAGGTCCTTTCAGGCACCAGGTTGATCTCATTGGCGCCCAATGCCCCGTGGCGGTCGGGTAAGGTCCGTACGGTCTCATTGTCCGGCCCCCGATGCCGCATCCGTTCCAGCATTCTGCCCACCTGTTCTCCGCACCCGTCCAGCGCCTCCCCCTTCAGTGAGAATATTCCTGCTAAGCTCGCCATACAACACTCCTTTATCGCTAATACACTACTTGCCTGTAGATTCGCTTCAGCTTGCCTTCTGATACGAGTCGAGCGCCCTTACTGCCGAAAACGCGTCAGCGCAATAGGCATCAGCACCTATCTCCCGCGCAAACTCATCGGAGACGGCGGCGCCCCCGATAAGCACTTTGACGGAGTTCCGCAGGCTGCTCTCTTTGAGCGCACCGATCACGACACCCATCTCGGTCATGGTAGTGGTGAGCAGGGCCGATAGCCCCAGGTATCCCGGCTTCTCTTCCCGCACGAACTCAACGATCTTCTCCGCGGGCACGTCTATGCCCAGGTCGTGTACCTCGTAGCCGGCTCCCTTCAGCAAAATGGCGACGATGTTCTTGCCGATATCGTGGATATCCCCCTTTACCGTAGCGATAGCAAATCTCCCCTTCGTCTCCACTTTCGCCTTCTCGAGCACCGGCTTAAGTACATCCATGGCCGCCCCCACGGCCTCGGCAGAGGCGAGCATGTCCGGGATGAAGTACTCCTTGCTGGAGAACTTCTCTCCGACCACTTCCATACCGGCAGTCAAGCCCTCAGTGATTATCGACTGCGGCGAGATATTGTCCTCAAGAGCCTGCTCCATGAGTTCCATCACGCCGGGCGTACCGGCAAGCGTATCGTCTATGCCCACATCCTCCTGTGTCTTGCGTCCCTGGATCACGTTTTCTTTTATCGCAGCAATAGTATCCTTACTCATGCTAATTCTCCCTTTCGTAAACGTTTAGTCTGGGCAGAATGCCGGGAACCTCTTCAAATATTCTTGCCGTCGTCTCGCGGTCTATGTGTTCCACCGGCATCGCCAGCAACTCCTGCATTCGCTCATGGGCGAGTTCAAAGACCTGGTCCGCTTCGCCACTACCTTCGAAGGGATATATCCCGGACAGTTCGCCGCTGCGCAAGACGGGCCGGATGTAGTTTATGTACAGCTTTTGCGGGGTGGCCGCAACCGTTCGTATCTGCTTCAACACCACCTCCATCTCCGCCTGGTCGATACGGGGTTGCCTTAAGAGGAACTCTATCATCCTGAAGTGGGCATCATCCAGCACAGCCTGGAGCAGACAGAATACCGAATTACAGTCCAGCAAGCCGAAAGCACAGTGCAGGTACTGAGGGCCCGCCATAGCCACGACTATGTCCGAGAAAAGCCTCTCCACTGACGATTGCTGGCCGGGTATCTTTGAATCGCACACCCCCGAGGTCGAGTAATTGGGTATCCCGTAGAAACGAGCCATCTGTACACAGTCGATGTTATACTGGCTCGTCTCTATAGCGCCATAGGAGTCATTCAGTGTGTCCATCCTGGCTCGGACCGGCACACTGCCATAGAGTACGGGTGTCCCGGGTTTCACAAGTTGCCCCAGGGTGATGCCTGCCAGCACCTCCGCGTTGATCTGGGCCATTATGCCGGCTTCTTTGATGGGTGCGGTGGTACCCGCCTGCGGCGATGACGAGACAGCCACCGGCAGCCCGCGCCGGCACACCGCAATAAACGTATCCGTAGTATCCTGGACCAGTTGAAGAGGGCTCTTCACCAAACAGGTGATGAATGAGATGATCGGATTGTCTTCTAATGCCTTCTCTCCTCCAGCTATGAGTTCCGCCATTCTCACCACGTTGTCAAGCTGGTCAAGACTCGTCAAGCCGCTCATGAAGTGCTTGGTGTTGTTATTGAGTGAAGCGAAGTATTTGTTGACGTCCTTGTTCTGCTCGGTTATATCACGGTCCTGTATGTTTACGTTGCGGATGAAGCCGTCCACCATCTCCAGATGCTCACAGACACGGGCTGACTGACACAGATCCTCAACGGTACCCCGCCTGGGCTTAAACTCCGGCACCTTGATTTCCCTGGCGGGATCGGACTTGTGCACGTAGGTAGGAAAATCCACATCGAGCCAGATATTGGTCTCTGAGCCGGTGATGAGATATACCTTGGGCTCATCCCCGTGCATGACCACGGTATTATCCGGGTTCCGGGCCCCCAGTTTGACGGTTCGTGGGGCCGATTTCAGGGCCTCCACTACCACCTGCTCAGGCAGGCTGACCTTCCAACTGCGGTGGTCACCGGCGACAGATTCAATGACGGCGCCGTGACCATCGAGTACCTCCACCGCCTCCTTGTTGAAGCTAATCAACCCGGGGTCCCTCAGTATGTCCATCGAAGATTGATGAATCAGCTGCACCTGCTCCCCGGTCAGTCTCTCATACGGCCTATCTACGAGTATTCCTTGTCTTGCCACGGGATTCCTCCTTCCGATGCTGATTCAAGAGCAGAATGACTCCTAACCAGGTTCGGCGGTGCCGGAAGCCAGCGTTTCCACCACAGCAACAGCCTGAAAACCGTCTGCACCATATCCGTCTGCGCCGATGCTCCTGGCAAATTACTCCGAAACAGGAGCTCCGCCGATTATGACCTTCACCTGGTGTCTGAGCCCATTCTCCTCAAGCGCTTGTATGATTTCCCCCATCCTTGCCATAGTGCTGGTGAGCAGTGCGGACAGGCCCAGGAACTGGGGCTTCTCCTCCCTAACGGCATCTACGATGACCTGGGTGTCGATATTATTGCCCAGGTCTTTTACAACATATCCGGCACCGCGGAGCAGAATCGACACGATGTTCTTGCCGATGTCATGCAGGTCGTCCTTTACAGTGGCGACGAGCACGGTGCCCTTGGTCTTGATACCGCTCTTGGCAAGTCGGGGCTGAAGCATCTCCATGGCCGCGCCCACTGCCTCGGCCGAGGCCAACATGTCTGGGATGAAATACTCGCCGGCTTCAAACTTCTGCCCCACTATATCCATACCACCCGAGAGCCCCTCCGTTATTACGTCCTGAATACTCAAGCCTTCAGCAAGAGCCTGCTCCACAAGCTCAGTAACACCCGGTTGCCCTACCATTCCTTCATCCATACCTTCGTCATCCTTGGTTATTCGCCCCTGGATAACGTTCTCCCGGATCAAGTTGATTGTGTCCTCTGGCATTATCGTCCTCCAGTCTCAGCTATGTTAGCTCGATATACTAGTGATCGGTTAGAGATCGATCCCGTCGACCCGAATCGACACGCGTTCCCACAGGTCTCTATCGGTGCCTCTGAAGCCCGCGCCGAGTTCAATCTACTATGTCGCCTTTTCTGTGTGCTCTCAGGTATGCCCTGCACGAGGGGTCCCGCCCGGTTAGCACGTCGGCCACCTTGATCAGGCTCATTGCCTTGCTATCAAGCGGGTCAAAGATCACGGCATCCAGGCCAGCATATGCTGCCATCAGCAAAAAGGCCCGGTTCATCAGCTTCCTCTTGGGCAGGCCATACGAGATGTTGCTCAGTCCCATAACCGTCCTGGCATCCGGGTAGCGCGCCTTAATCTGTTCAATGGTCTTGAGCGTGACCACTCCCTGTCTCGTATCCACCGCGATAGGTAGTACCAAGGGGTCGAAGAACAGCTGTTCCGCGTTTACGCCCAGGCCGGCCATGTACGTCATTATGCGTTCGCAAGCATCGAGACGCTCTTCGACACGCTCCGGTATCCCGTCTACTCCCATGGCCAGCGCTACTACAGAGGCCTGTCGTTCCGCTACGAGAGGACCGATAGACTCCAGCCTGGCCGGCTCTGCCGTGATCGAGTTGATTATCAACCTATCGCCGGCATACTCTTCGGAGGCAGCTGCGATGACCTCCGCGGCATCGCTGTCAATGGCCAGCGGCTTGTCAACGGCAGCCTGGACAACCTGCACCAACCATCTGGCATCTGCAATTGCCTTTTGGAGGGAGCCATGACCGCTGCCCGCATTGACATCGATGAAGTCGGCGCCCGATGATACTTGCGCCCTGGCCAGTTCAGCCAGAAACTTCTCATCTCGATTGTCAATAGCCTCAGCCACCAGCTTGTTTGATGCGTTTATGTTTTCTCCGATTACAAGCATTTCTCCTCAGCTCACTATGTCCGGTAGATTTACCAGTACCTGCTGTCTTAGGGCATCAGGGAGACCGTGTTTTTCGCCCGACAGGAGCTCCTTGACCTTCTCTGACGCCCTCTCCCAAGTAGTCTTGCTGCCGTCCGCTTCCCACTTCTCTCTGCTATCACGATCGCTCAGTGTGGGCTGATAGTGTTCGCTACGCATAAAGTGCCTTGTGTGTCTGGCAGCCACGAAGTTGCCACCCGGTCCTGCTTTCTTTATGAGATCAAAGGCCAGTGTGTCTTCATCCACTCTGATTCCATCGACGCTTCGCATCACCATTCCCAGTATCTCGTTATCTATGACATATTTCTCATAGCATACGGTCATTGCGAACTCCATGAGTCCGGCTGCATCATGAATGAAGTTAGCTCCCGCAAGGGCACATAGCAGCGCAGTCGACGCAGATTCATAGCCACTCTGGGCGTCCAGCGTCTTAGAATCGGTCATTCCACCCGTAGCGTAAAACGGAAGCCGGTAGAACTGGGCCATCTGGGCGCCGGCGGCATTGATCAGGCCCATTTCGATCGAACCGGCGAGGTACCTCAGATTCCTGAGATCCGTGCTGGTTGCGACTGAGCCAAACATAACCGGAGTTCCCGGATTCGCGATCTGGGTCAGCATCACCCCCATCAGCGAGTCTACCGTTTGGACCACGACGTTCGCCGCGAGCGTTACCGGGGAGGTGGCACCGCACAACGGTTCAGCGGGACAGGCTACAGGCACACCGCTCCTGGCAATATTCACCAGCAGGTCGCCGTATGTACTATCCATTCTGAAAGGGCTTATGCTGCAGGCTATCATCGATAGGAGCGGGCGTTCCCGTAGCGCCTCACACGATCCCGCTACTAGTTCTGCCATGCGTATCACGTTCTGCACACCTTCCACAGTATAGACGCCGCCTATGATATGCTTGCTGGTGTTGTCCAGCCCGGCAAAGAAGCGGTTCACGTCCACCTGCTCCACAGGCAACTCATTCGGGTAGACCGGCAGCATGAACAGGTGGATGTTATCCAGCTTATCAACCAGTCTGGCAATTGATCTCAAATCCTCCATATTCGCCGGTCTTCTCTGGTTGGTGTCGGGTTGGTACACATAGAGTGCCGTGCCGCCTGTGCCGGCATACACTCTTCGACCGCCCAGGAGAATGTCGTGTGCTTCATCCTGTCCGCAGAGCCTGATCACGGGCGGCGCTGCTTCAACTAGCTCCATGACCTTAGACTCGTTCAGGCGTACCAAATGTTTCTCCCGGTCCACGATGGCTCCGGCTCCTTCGAAGAGCTCAAGTGCAGTATCCGATTGCACCTCAAACCCCACCTCCTCGATCACCTGCATCGCGGTTCGATGCACCTTCAGTACGTCCTCGTCAGTGAGGACCTTGAAACTGCCTCCGTCCAGTCCTTTTCGGGCCATTTGTCTTTAGCCTTCTCTCCTTCCCGGGCAGTCTTCTTTGCTGCAGGCTTTGCAGGGATTATACTCTTCCACGTTGCCGTTTGACGGCGCGATGCCAATGATGCCCGAGATGGATTTCTGGGGGATCATCAGGCACTCTCCTGTCAGACGGACGCCGACCGTGTTACCGGTCAAGGCGTGGAAAAGCATCCGTTGCTGCCCTATATTCCAATCACAATAGCCCGGGCTAAAGCGCCGGCTGGTCACAAGACCCTCCGCTGCAGCTATCTCTTTTACCCGGTTCTGCACTCGATCCGCTGCTTTCTCCACGGCGTCTGATCCGATCGCGTCGAGAACAGTCGCCTGCAGTATCAGTCCGTCCCGCGCCAGTTGCCAGGCTGTCTCCTCAAGATACTTGCCGATTGTGACGACGAACATTGCGACATGGCTGCAATGCTCCAGGAGCTCGACGATCACCTGGCTCTTGAAGATAATCGAACCCTGGATGAAGGCCATGGAACCACGCGCCCACTCCACATCTCTGATAACATATGAGTACAGCGGGTTGATGAGGTCGCGAGCGTTTTTGGCATAGTCCTCAACTAACGAGGAGATGCGCGCCGACAGCTTGTGGTTGTCTTCATATCCTATGTAGTGAAAGACCTGGTCTGGATCTATACTGATATCCACACCACCTTTGTCATCGGTTACAATCATGATCCTATAACCTTCCTTTCGTCTGTAGCGCTATGGATAGATGGTCCGGCCCGGTACGAGGCATAGACGATCGGTAGCTGGTCCTCGACCGGGAGTGGCCAGGGGGATGTCGGAAAGACTAGTTTTGGGTCATCGGAAAGACCTTAGATCAGGGTGTAAGCGAAATCAATGGCGCATTATGAAAAAGGTCAACTAGCAACTTTCTGTCTGCGAACAACAGGCAGATAGCCCCGGATCGATCTCATCCTGCCTACTACGCGACGTCTGATATCCTCCTTATGAGGTGCCATCCCTCCTTTCCTGATCATAAGCAAACTCATTGTACCACCACACGCCCACCTCTGTCTATAGTTAGTTACGTTCGTCGGCCTCTGTAGACGTAGCTTGCCTTTGCTTTCGTGGCGGCTCGGTGCCTGTCGGAGAACCACGTCCTCCAGGCTCAACACAGCAGAATGTCCGGGTGAGTAGAGCACATAGGGGAGGTCAGACAAACTCCGCCAGAATGATATGTCGCTCCCTGGCGCCAACCCCTGCGGGCCGTCGGCCAGAGAACATAAGGCGAGCGGAGATCTACGGCTCTGTCAGAACCTTCTTCACTATACTAAGGGCCCAGTCGATCTCGTCCTTTGTTATTATCAGAGGAGGAGCAAACCGGATCGTATGCTCATGAGTCTGGTTACAGAGAATTCCTTCGTCGATCAACCTGGCAACAAAGGGCTTGGCTCCACCCAAATCGTGCTTCAGCTCGACACCCTTCAGTAAGCCCTTACCTCTGATTTCCTTCACCTGAGGGCTGTGAATATTCTCCAGTCCCGCCTGGAAGTAGTTACCGAGTTCAAAAGCTCTCTCCGCCAGTTCCTCATCCTGGATCAACCTTAGAGCGGCGAGCGCGGCGGCACAGTCGATGGGGTGGCACTGGAAGGTGCTGCCGTCCTCGGGATACCCGAGAACGCCCGCCACCTTCTCGCTGCACACGGCCGCCGATACCTGACCGGGACCTCCGCCCAGGAACTTGCCCAGGATCAGGATGTCGGGCCTTGCATCCTCGTACTCGTAGGCAAAACGCTTGCCGCATCGTCCCAGCCCGGTCTGAATCTCATCCCAGATAAGCAGCACATTGTGTTTATGGCATATCTCCCTGGCTCCCTTCAGATAGCCATCGGGCGGAACCACCACTCCTCCCTCACCCTGAATCGGTTCCGCCAGGAACGCAACCGTGGAGGGAGTTATCGCCTTCTCCAGGGCCTCCAGGTCGCCATAGGGAACAAAGGTGAATCCTGGGGTAAGCGGGCCGAAGTACTTCCTGTATTGCTCATGGCTGGAAGCCGATATGACTGTAATAGTACGGCCGTGGAAGTTGTTATCGCAGACGATGATCTGGGCGGTATCCAGGGGAATGCCTTTCTCTTTATGCCCCCAGTTCTTCGCGGTCTCGGCTGCCTCCACCACCGACTCGAATCCCAGTGAATCACCGGTGTTCTCTTTACAGGTGTATCCCCACTTCCTGGCGATCTTGATCGCACGTTCTACTCCCTCGGCACCCGTGTTGATAGGCAGGACCTTCGCCATCCCGCAGAACTCGACCAACTCCTTGGCAAACAGGGGGGCCACATCATTGTAGAAGGCATTGGAACCCGGCCAATATCTGTTTGCCTGCCTCACGAACGCATCCAGAATAGCTTTGTGGCAGTGCCCACCTCCCAGAGCCGAATAACAGCTCAGCATCTCCATTTTCTTCTCGCCTTCTGGATTCCAGACCCAGACCCCCTCCCCCTTTGCATAGACGAATTTGTGTGGCCTATACGTCTGCACTATGTACCTTTCATGCATCTCAATCGCTTCTTGAGACGTTCCGACGTGCCATGCTCGTTCTTTCATCTTCCTCCTATGATTCGTATTCTGTTCAGTCAACCGTGGTTGACTGGACTAGGCCGCTAATGCTCGCGATTTGCCAGATCGCCCACAGGGCATTGACTGGCCTCACCTCCGATGCGAAGCCCAATGGCGAAAGCTCTCTGGTTCAGTTCCGGGCTCTTAGCCTTGAATTCCTGGCCTATCACCTGGGCGACCGACTCCGGTCGGACTATTTGGGTGAGCGCGACAACTGCCCCTAGCATTATCATATTGGCGAACTGACTCTTGCCGAAATTCTCCACGGCTTGTTCTGCCGCCGGAATCAGGATCAGTCCTGGACCCTCGCGATTATGGTCAGGGTCTATGAGTCCTGGATCGCAGAAGAGAAGCGCCCGGCAATCAGTATGCGATATGAGTTGATCGTAGCTATCCTGGCTAACAGTGACCAGAATGTCAGGGTCCAGTACAGAGGGGAAATCGATGGCCTCATCGGAGATTATGACCTCTGACTGGGAGAGGCCGCCGGTGACTTCTCCCCCGTAGGATGATGAACTGGCCACCTCCTTCTCCTCGATGGTGGCGGCCAGCGCCAGAATCCTGCCCATCACTCCCAGACCCTGGCCTCCCTTGCCAGAAAACAGCACTTCCTTCTTCATCTCACTCCTCGGTCGGCAGAAGATCGAGATACTCTTTCAGGTTGTCAAAATCGCCGAATACCGATCTATCTCCGAATTCTCCGCGGTCGGTATTCCGGGCCTTCTCTCTTGAGAGGTAGACCGCCTTCTGCTGTGCCAGCATACTGGCGGCGGCAGAGGCCTGGTTTCTGGTCCCGTATTGGCGGGGACATTGGCTAACCACTTCCATGAAGCGGAAACCGTCGGCAACAAGCGCGCGCTTTATGCCCTTGACTAACAGATGAGGATAAGCCGTGGGATACCGGCTGGCATGCTCTCCGCCGACGCCGAGCACCAGTTTCACCAGGTCAAACGGTTTCTCGGTGTTGCCTCCGACAGTCGTCGAGGTTATCGATTCCAGAGGCGTGGTCGGCCCGACCTGACCGCCGGTCATTCCATAGATGAAGTTGTTCAGGCAAAAAACGGCGATCGGAGTGTTTTTCCTGACGGCGTGAATAAGATGATTGCCGCCGATTGAGGCGAGATCGCCATCGCCACCGATCGTGATTACGTCTAACTGGGGATTGGCTGCTTTCAGGCCGATCGCAGCCGGGATCGCCCTGCCGTGCGCAGTGTGGAAATTGTCGGCCTTGAAGTAGTTATTGGATATCCAGGCAGAACAGCCGATGCCCTCAGTAAAGGTATAGTCATCCATTCTCCTGCCGAGATCGTCTACTGCCCTCAGGAAGCAGTTGATGAAGGTCTCGAAGCCACAGCCGGGACAGAATGTGGTTCTCTGTTCTCTAAGGGAGAGTTTTCTTAACTCCTGGATATTCAACCTACCATACCCCCTCCACCAGGTACTTCAGGATCCGCCGAGGGTCGATGATCTGGCCGTTAGGCTGGGGCAGCGAAACCACATCCCTGGCAACCTTCTCACTGACTACGTGGACCATCTGCCCCTGGCTCATCTCAGGAACTACGAACTGGTTCACGGTCCGGCAGAGCTCCTTGATTCTCTGGCTCGGGAAGGGGTAGACGATTCTCGGGCGTAGTAGCCCAACCCGCCTTCCCAGCTTCCTGGCCTCCTTCACCGCCCATTTGGCCGATCGGCCGACCGTCCCGAAGGCAACTACAGCAGTCTCAGCATCATCCAGGAACAGTTCCTCGCAGTCCACGAGCTCCTCTCGGTGTTCCAGGATCTTCCTGTTAAGATAGAAGACCAGGTTCTCCTGTACGGTCGGGTTCGTGGTGGACCTTTTCCCCGACACGTCATGTGTGGATCCGGTCGCCACCACGTTTTCACCGTCGCCAAACCTGGGCATAGAAGGCACCGAAGAATCAGACGTCGGACCGAATGCCGGCCGGCCCGGAACATAGATGCGGTCGAAGACCTTTACGCAGCCACTAACCGCGACCTTTTCTGCGAGATGGCTCAGATAGCCATCGGATAGGAGGATCACGGGCGTTCTGAACCTCTCGGCCAGATTGAAGGCTTCGATCGTCATGTCAAAGACCTCTTGAACGGAGTCAGGGTAGAGGACTATCCTTTGCACTCCTCCATGAGACCCGTACCTGGCCTCTCTCATGTCCATTGCCGCTGGCCTGGTCGCCTGACCAGTTGAGGGCCCCGCCCTCTGCACGTTGACTATAACACATGGTATCTCAGCCATATCGGCCAGGCTCAGTCCTTCCTGCATTAGAGCAAAGCCCGGCCCTGAAGTTGCGGTGAAGGCTTTCAATCCGGCCCAGGATGCCCCCAGGATCATGTACACCGAGGCGATTTCATCTTCGGCCTGGATGAACCGTCCACCCGTTTCGCCCATCCTCCTGGACATGCCCTCTAGAATCTCATTGGCCGGAGTTATCGGATACCCGGCGAAGAACTCACAGCCGGCCGCCAGAGCAGCCTCGACAACCGCTTCATTGCCTGCCATGAAATATCTTCCTGGTTCCAGCAAACTGTCAACTTCCTTCCAGCCACCGCGACGTTGACCGGTGCTTGTCCTTCTCTCTTCCTGTGCCATGATATCTGCGAACTCCTCCGGAGGCAGAGGTTCAAGGCTGATCGCTCCCGCACAGTAGAGCTCACACAGGCCACAGGCGGTGCACTCGTCGGGCAAAGCAACCTGTTTCAGTCGAAAGCCCGCAGCACCGATCTCGGAGCTTTCCTGGAAAACCTGCTTGGGGCACATCTCCAGACACAGGTTACAGCCCCGACACAGGTCATGGTTGATTGAGATTCTGCGCGGCAATGTCTTCCTGGAGGTCGGCACAACGCCATATTATACCTGGATTCTGACTTCTAAGCCACCGGACACCCGGATGCGAGTAGGACTTGCGATTTTGGCGCAAAAAGATTATACAAGGGGGGAGTTCATGGAAAGGAGAGCCGGATGAAGGAAAAGCTGAACTACGCCGAGTTCGTGGAGATCTGTCGGGGCGATGAGAAGCTCACCTTAACCCGCAAACAGAGAGAGGTGGTCGGAGAATCCAGAAGGATCTTTGAGGACATAGTGAGAGCCGACCCCCAAAGACCTTATTATGGCATCAACACCGGGGTTGGAGCTCTCCTGAACAGGCGCGTTTCCGACAGCAGGATGCGGGAATTCCAGGAGAACCTCATCATGAGCCACTGCTCCGGAGTCGGTCCCGCCGTGGAAAAAGAGATTGCAAAAGGAATGATGCTTCACATGATTTTGAACCTCAAGAAGGATTGCTCTCTGATAAGGCCGTCCACCCTGGACCTGCTGGTTGAGATGTTTAACCGCGATATCATACCCGCTGTTCCTCGAAAAGGCTCCCTGGGCGCGAGCGGTGATTTGGCTCCCCAGGCACATGTTGCCCTGGCCCTAATCGGAAAGGGCAAGATCTGCCGTGGAGACGGAGGGAAGCCCTTGTCCTCGAGATCCGTTCTCAAAGAACACGGGCTCCAGCCGGCTGAATTGGAGATGGGTGAAGCCATCGCTCTGCTGAACGGCACCAGCCTGATGACGAGTTATCTTGCCTTTCTGGTCTTTCATGCCGGTATTGTGGTCGAGACCGCCGATGTAGCAGGGGCGTTGACGCGTGATATCCTGGGCAGCGATGCTCAGTCCATTGATGAGCAGCTTCACAGCCTGAGGCCGCACCCGGGCCAGGTGGCCACGGCTCTCAGATTGAGAGATCTACAGAAGCACGGCCAGGGTGAGAGAAAGGCAGGCTCGCTGCAGGACGCATATTCCTTGAGATGCATTCCACAGGTGCACGGCGCCTTCAGGGAGGTCCTCGCCCGAGCAAGAGAGGTTGTCAACACCGAGATCAACTCTTTCTGCGGCAACCCCTTGATTTCGTCTCGCGACGGACAACCGACGATCATCCACGGAAGCGGAAATTTCCACGGCCAGGTTCTGGCCCAAACCGCCGACAGCCTGTCATGTGCGCTTTGCAGTCTGGCCGGCATATCGGAGAGAAGAATCGAGCGATTGCTTAATCACGAATACTCGGGGCTGCCTCCCTTTCTGGCGAAGAAGGACGGACTGAACACCGGACTGATGCTGGCTCAATACACCGCGGCCGCCCTGGTTTCCGAGAACAAGACGCTCGCGCACCCGGCTTCAGTTGATTCGATACCGGTCTCGGCAGGCCAGGAGGATTTCGTCAGTATGGGAGGCTGGGCCACCCGGAAAGCGTGGGAAATCTTGAAGAACACCGAATATGTGATCGCTATCGAGCTTCTCTGCGCTTCTCAGGTGTCTGATCCGAAGGCAGACCGGGTGCTTTCAGAGGAAATCGAGAGGACCTACCAGATCGTTCATAGGGGAGAGGTTATCCGCCGATGAGAAGAAGAGTTGTTGAGTGTGTTCCGAATTTCAGCGAGGGCCGCGACAAGAAGACGATAGAGGCAATCGCCGGGGAGATACAAAGGGTAGAAGGAGTAAGGCTCCTGGATATCGATGTCAGTTCAGCCTACAACCGTTCGGTTATCACGTTCATCGGTTCGCCGGATGCAGCCAGAGAAGCAGCGTTCTCGGGGATCGCCACGGCGGCGGAACTGATAGACATGTCGCAGCACCGGGGAGAACACCCTCGACTGGGCGCCTGCGACGTTTGTCCTTTCGTGCCGATTCAGGACGTCACTATGGCCGATTGTGTGAATCTGGCCCATGAACTCGGTAGAGAAGTCGCCGAAAGGCTGGGCCTCTCAGTCTACCTCTACGGAGAGGCAGCAAGCTCTCCGGAAAGGAAGAGCCTGGCCTCTATCAGAGCGGGCGAGTATGAGGAGCTGAAAGAGAAGCTAAGGGATCCTGCCTGGAAACCCGATTTCGGCCCGGCGCTCTTCAACAAGAAGACGGGTGCAGTGATGGTCGGGGCCAGAGAACCTCTGATTGCGTTCAATATCAACTTGCGGGCAGAGAGCAAGAAGGCGGCCGACATCATCGCCCGGCGCATCAGAGAATCGGGCTGGACTCTGACTTCCAGTGAGGGCAAGAAGATACGGGTCCCCGGCATCTTCCGGGAAGTCAAAGCGCTGGGGGTTTCTCTTGAGGAACAGGGGCTTCACCAGATCTCGACAAATCTGACTAACTATAAGGTAACACCACCCCACGAGGTGTTTGAGATGGTCAATCGATTATCACCTGGCCTTGGGCAGGTAGAGGGATCGGAGATAGTGGGATTGGTGCCCAAAGAAGCGATTCTGGCGGCAGGCCGGTTCTATGCCCCGACGGAAGAATCGGAAGAGAAGCTAATGGGGGCGGCAATAGACAAGCTGGGGCTCAACTCCTGGAAGGAGTTCAACCCGAGGGAGAAGATCATCGAGTATTTGATTGAGGAGGATTAGCGATGCTGCAGGATTTGACCCTGAAAGGATTTCTGGAGGAACTGGCTGCCCGTAGACCGGTGCCTGGCGGTGGATCTGTTTCCGCTCTGTCGGGTGCTCTTGCCGCCGGGCTTGTGTCGATGGCAGCGGAGTTTTCCCGAGACAGCAGGACTGCTGAGAGCGCCACAAGGTTCGGCACGGTCCTGATGAACCTGGTTGATCGGGATGCAGAGGCCTTTGCCGGGGGAGACATGAAGGAGGCCACAGAGGTCCCGCTGCAAACAGCAAGATATGCCCACGAGGTTCTGAAGACAGCCGAGGCTCTGCTTCAGGACTGCAACCCTCGGATCGTTACCGACATAGGCGTTGCAGTCAAACTGGCGGAGGCGGCCATTGAGGGCGCTCTGCTGAATGTGCGGGTGAATCTCGCTTCGATCGAGGATGAAGACTACAGAAAAGACATCCTGAAGGCTGCCCGAAAGCTCGGTCGTACGGGTGATGCATCCAGAGCTATGCTGAGAGAGATTGAAGCACGTATCGCTTGAGAGAGAGGCGTCGTCAGTGCGACCACGCAGAGCGGGCCACCTCGGGGAGTGATCGCCAAAGGAGGCGTAAATGCGGCCGATACTGAATAGGGAAGGAAGCAAGCGGGAGTGCCGGAACCGGGATGCCGAGGCGGCTCTGCGCATGCTGAGAAACAATCTGCATCCGGACGTGGCCATCGACTGGCAGAACCTGATCGTCTATGGTGGTCGGGGTAAGGCGGCCCGCAACTGGCAGGAATATGAGAAGATAGTCAGGGCGTTGAAGGACCTGGGGGATGAGGAGACCCTCTGCGTCCAGTCCGGCAAGGCCGTCTATGTCGCGCCAACTCACCGGGAGGCTCCCAGGGTTATCATAGCCAACTCCAATATAGTGCCGCACTGGGCAACCCAGGAGAATTTCGACCGGTATGAAGAGATGGGACTAACCATGTACGGCCAGATGACGGCCGGTTCATGGATCTACATCGGAACGCAGGGAATCCTGCAGGGCACTTACGAGACTCTGGCCGCCCTGGCGAAGAAAGAGTTCGGCAAGGATTCTCTCAAGGGGAAATTCATCCTCACAGCGGGCATGGGTGGCATGTCGGGTGCGCAGCCGCTGGCCGCCACCATGAACGAGGCGGTCATCCTGGACGTCGAGGTCAGGCAGGAAAGGATTGAGAAGAAGGTACGCGAGGGATACTGCGATTCGATGACGGACGATCTCAATCAGGCTCTGCAATGGGTAAGCGAGGCCCGGAGCCAGGGTAGACCGCTTTCTGTCGGTCTGGTCGGGAACGCTGCGGAAGTCCATCCGGAATTGGTGAAGAGAGGCGTCATACCTGATATCGTCACGGACCAGACGCCCGCCCATGACATCTGGAGCTATGTTCCCGCAGGCAAGCCGCCGACGACCCCTGAAGAATACAGGAGGCGCGCCTACGAGTCGATCGTGGAGCACGTTGCGGCAATCCTGGAAATGCAGAGGCAGGGAGCGATCTGCTTCGACTACGGCAACAATCTTCGGCAGCAAGCGGAACTGGGGGGATTGAAAACGAGAGCTGAGGACGGCCGGTTCCTCTATCCGGGCTTCGTACCGGCTTACATAAGACCGCTCTTCTGTGAAGGCAAAGGTCCCTTCAGATGGGCCGCGTTATCTGGAGAAGCAAAGGACATCCTGACGCTTGACGAAGCGCTGCTCGATACGTTTCCCGAGGACGTGGCTCTTCGGCGCTGGGTGGAAACGGCCCAGAGGCAAATCCCCTTTATCGGACTGCCGGCCAGGATTTGCTGGCTGGGGTACGGCGAAAGAGCGAAGTTCGGGGCAGTGATAAACGACCTCGTCGGTCGCGGGATGTTGAGGGCCCCCATCGTCATCGGAAGGGATCATCTGGACACAGGGTCGGTGGCTTCCCCTTGCCGCGAGACCGAAGGAATGCGGGATGGTTCGGATGCGATCGCGGACTGGCCGCTTCTCAACTTCGCCCTGAATGCAGTCAATGGTGCGTCCTGGGTCTCCTTTCACCATGGCGGGGGAGTGGGGATAGGCTACTCGTTGCATGCCGGGCAGGTCTGTGTGGCTGACGGGACAGCCGAGAGAGCGAAGAGGCTGGAACGCGTCCTAACTGCGGACCCGGGCATCGGTATCGCCAGACACGCCGATGCAGGCTATGACGTCGCCCTTAAGGTAGCCACCGAGAAGGGAGTGAAGATCCCGTGTTAGACATACTGATCAAGAACGCCTCCGAGATCGTCACCTGCAGCGGCAGCGGCCCCAGGATCGGCGACGATCTGGGCCGCCTGGACACGCTGGAGGGGGGGGATCTCGGGATCAGGGAAGGGAAGATCGTGGCCATCGGTGATCTCAATGAAGACGCCAGGCAGGTCATAAACGCGAGGGGGAAGACGGTGCTTTCCGGGTTCGTTGACTGCCACACACACCTGGTCTTCTCCGGCTCACGCGAGGATGAATTCGCGCTGAAGGTTCGGGGGACCGATTACCTCGAGATTCTCAAGGAGGGTGGGGGTATATTGAGTACGGTGAGAAGGACCAGAGAAGCTACGCTGTCCGAACTGGTGGCCGCTGCGGGGCCCAGGATGAGGATGGCATCCGCTTACGGCACGACGACCATGGAGGTAAAGAGCGGATACGGCCTCGATTCCGCAAACGAACTGAAGATGCTGACTGCGGTCCGGCAACTTCGAGGCGACGACGGGATGGATCTGGTGCCCACCTTTCTCGGCGCCCACGCGGTTCCTCCGGAGTTCACGAATGATAGGGATGCTTATGTTGGCAGGGTCGCAGAGATGCTGGACGAGTTGCAGGCACATTCCGTGGCGGAGTACTGCGACGTCTTCGTGGAAGAAGGTGCATTTTCGGCCGGCGAGGCGAGAAAGATCCTGCTGAAGGCCAGGGATCATGGATTGAAGCTGAAGCTCCACGCCGCAGAGTTTAGCGATATCGGGGGAGTGGAGTTGGGGGTGGAGCTTGGTGCCTCCTCGATCGACCATCTGGATTGCATATCGGAACAGGGCATAAGACAGATGGCCGATAGAGGCACGGTCGGCGTTCTTCTGCCCGGTGTTCCTTTTCATCTGATGACCGGGCGCTATGCGCCGGCCAGGAAAATGGTGGATGCAGGTGTACCGATCGCCCTGGCCACCGATTTCAACCCCGGGAGCTGTCCTACTCTCTCAATGCAGATGATAATCGCTCTGGCTTGCAGGTACATGAAACTCACTCCGGCAGAGGCTCTCAACGCCTCGACCATCAACGCGGCCTACGCTCTCGATAGAGGTGACAGAATCGGTAGCCTGGAAGTCGGCAAGCAGGCCGACATAGCTATCCTGAACATCGTCAATCACCGTCAGTTGCCTTACTGGTTCGGCATGAATCTGGTTGATAGGGTCATCAAGAACGGTAGAACCGTGAACTAGATCAGGCTACTGGTTCGCCGCTGCAACTATCACCGGTAGGGAATCAGTCCTCACAGTTGGGCAGCCGGGCAAAGGCGAGTCCGAGCATCTACAGGGAAGGGTATCTTTCCTCCATGAACCGGTTCGTGATAGGCAATCTTCTGTCACAACCGAAACCGGTGGACGCGATCATGATTCCCGGCGCGGCCTGACGGCGTTTGTATTCCGCACGGCGTACCAGGCGGGCGGTATTCATAGCTACTCCAGCGTCATACCCCATGGCGATGATCTGGTCGATCGTCATTCCGTTGTCCACATAAGCTCGTAGAATGGCGTCCAGCAGTTCGTACGGGGGCAGCGTATCGGTGTCTCGCTGATCGGGTCTTAGCTCAGCCGAGGGTGCTTTGGTCAGGACCGCAGGGGGGATCAGCTCCTGCCCTGATCGCCGGTTCCTGTCCCTGGCCAGTTCAAGAACCGTTGTCTTGTAGACATCCTTCAGGGGAACAAGCCCTCCCGCCATGTCTCCATAGATCGTCCCGTAACCTGTCGCTAACTCGCTCTTGTTGCTACAGCTAAGCACGAGCCAGCGGAATTTGTTGGACAAGGCAAAAAGGATGTTGGCCCTGATCCTTGCCTGGATGTTCTCCTCCGCTACGTCCGGCCGGGTGCCTTTGAAGTGTTCGGCCAGCGTCTCCAGATAGGCGCTGAAGGCCTGCTCAATAGGTATTACCAGGAAGCGCATGCCCAGATTCCTCGCCAGAACTGCGGCGTCGGACTCGCTATCTGGAGACGAGTATCGAGAAGGCATTGCTATGCCTATGACGCTTTCAGGCCCCACGGCATCCACCGCTATGGCAGCGACCAGGCTTGAGTCGATACCGCCCGACAGGCCAAGCACCGCCCTATCGAAGCCGTTCTTGCGCACATAGTCTTTCGTACCGAGGACGAGGGCCTGGTAGACCTCCTCCAGGTCATCCATTCTCTCGATCTGTCTGGGGGGCAGAGTAGGCATAGCTGTGTGCGAATCATCGCCGCCCGGATCTATTGTCAGTCGCTCCTCCGACGTCTGCTGGCGCCGCGGCCCGTCTTTCTGTCCAACGGGATCGCGGAACTGGGAACGCGCCACCCATTGCGGTTCAAGCTCGGCCACTATGAAGTCCTCGTCAAACTGCTTGCCTCGAGCAATAGGTGCCCCGCTCTCATCAATGATCACGCTGGCTCCGTCGAATACCACCTCATCCTGCCCGCCCACCAGATTACTGTGGACGACAACCGCTGTGGTCTCGGAGGCCCCGGCGGCAAGTGTCTCCTCCCTGAACAGGCCTCTTCCTGTCCTATAGGGGGAAGCGCTTATGTTGATGATCATCCCTGCTCCGGAGTACGCCCGGACAATACTGGCTCGGGCCTCGTGCCAAATGTCCTCACCGATAGTTATGCCTATGCCGATGCCGCGGAGGAGGAAAATGGGCCACCTGCTCCCAACATGGAAATACCTGCTCTCGTCAAACGACCCATGTTTCGATAGACACGATTTGTGGGAAACACCGACCAGTTTCTTGTTGCTGATCACTGCTGCGGCATTGTAGATATCACAGTCGCCGTCGACGAAGCCCACCACTACGGACAGGCCCGAGCTATGCCCCACCACTTCGTTAAGAGTCTGCCTGTTCTGTCTGATGAACTGCGGCCTGAGAATAAGGTCTTCGGGGGGATAGCCTGTGACGGCCAGTTCAGGAAGGACCAGCAGGTCAACCTTCAGCGACCTCGCCCTGTCGATAGAACGCATTATCTTGCCGGCATTGCCGGGGAAATCACCTACGGTCGTGTTGATCTGGGCTATGCCGATGCGCATTGGCCGAGTCCGGTTCCGCTGTTCCAACAGGTGATAGTATACCAGACATACACGGGCGCTTTCTGCAACCTGAAGGGCCCAGGAGTTGACAAGACAGTCGTCGCCGTGGCAGAATAATGCGGTAAACGGTTACCGATGGTCAGTATACCGAAGGCGAACAGATGCTAGCACATGCCCAGGAAGTAGAGAGGAAGGTGATCGCCATCCTCAGGATCCTGAGCCGATCTGCGGAACCTCTGGGCGCTCGGGTCATATCGCGTCGGCTCAGAGAACACGACATTGAGTTGACCGAACGCGCCGTCCGATACCATCTCAAGCTGATGGATGAGCGCGGGTTCACGGAAAGCATGGGCCGGGATGGCAGGCTGGTCACGCAGTTGGGCCTGGAGGAACTACAGAGTGCTCTGGTCAGCGACAAGGTTGGGTTCGTGGCCTCGAAGATCGAACTCATGGCCTGCCAGAGCGACTTCGACCCGGATACGCGGCGAGGGAGAGTTCCTGTAAACATCTCATTCTTCCCCGAGAAGCGATTCGGCAAAGCGATCGAGATCATGAGCAAGGTGTTCCAGGCCGGCATCTGCGTTAGCGATCTCGTTGCAGTGGGTCGGGAAGGCGAAAGGTTGGGTGGGGTAACGACGCCACGGGGGAAGGTGGGGGTAGCCACCGTTTGCGGGGTCGTGATTAACGGGGCGCTATTGAGGGCTGGCGTTCCGATCGACAACAAGTTTGGCGGAATCCTCCAAATCAGGCACCACAGGCCTCTGCGGTTTGTGGAACTCATCCAGTATCTGGGTTCATCACTGGACCCGTCAGAGCTATACATCGCCAGCAGGATGACCAGTGTCGGGCACGTGGCGAAGGTGGGGGAGGGAAGGATCCTAGCCAATTTTCGAGAAATACCGGCCGTTTGCCGGCCGCTGGCAGGGGAGGTCATTGCCCGTCTGCAGGACGCCGGCCTCGGTGGGCTCCTTCTGACGGGGGAGGTGAGCAAGCCAGTATGTGGAGTGCCTGTGGAGCTGAACAGGGTGGGCATGATACTCATAGGAGGCCTGAACCCCGTGGCTGCCGCGGTGGAATCCGGCATAGACACGGAGAACCACTCTATGAGCGGTCTCATGGACTACCAGGAACTCGTTCGATTCGGCGCATTGTGAGATGGTTATGCTAACAATACAAAGGATGAGGAGAACGATTGAGAGGAGGCTCAGGTAACTGTCCTAAGACCGGAAGCACCTGGTTTCGCTGATGGTCGTTCGACAGACGATCAGAGCCGGACAGGGAAAGGAGATAAGGACTTGGGGAAGATCAACGAATCGGCAGCGATCAACGCATTTCACGTCGTAAAGCAGCAGATAGACGCATGTGCGGCAATTCTGGACTTATCTCCGGATATAACCGCGATGCTCAAGACACCCATGCGAGAACTACACGTAGCCTTGCCCGTCCGGATGGATGACGGCCGGACGAGGGTATTCCAGGCATTCAGGGTTCAGCACAATGATGCGCTGGGTATCGCAAAGGGCGGCATAAGGTTCCATCCCGAAGAAACAATCGACACGGTCCGGGCACTGGCCGCGTGGATGACCTGGAAGTGTGCCCTGCTGGAACTCCCCCTGGGAGGAGGAAAAGGCGGAGTCGTCTGCAATCCCAAGGAGATGTCTACCGGCGAGCTGGAACGCGTGAGCCGGGCATATGTGCGGGGCATGTTCCAGTTCATCGGTCCCGAGAAAGATGTTCCCGCCCCGGATGTCTATACCAACCCGCAGGTGATGTCCTGGATGATGGACGAGTACTCGGCTATCATGAATAGGCAGCAGTTCGGGGTTGTCACAGGCAAGCCTCCGGCCGTGGGCGGTTCTCTGGGCAGGGCCGATGCCACAGCTCGAGGCGGCATGTATACTATTCGCGAGGCGGCAACAACGCTCGGCATCGACCTGAGCAGA
>PWRA01000054.1 GCA_003556385.1 Dehalococcoidia bacterium
ATGGCTTTGTGACCGGAGATGTCGGATGCTACGGGTTGGGCCTGGGACCGACCGGCTACTTCCAGGCCAGGACGCTGCACTGCATGGGGTCGGCACCGGGAGTAGCGAGCGGACTGGGACAACTGGACCGATTCGGGTTTTCGCAGCCCGTGCTGGCCGTGGTCGGCGATTCAACCTTCTACCACTCTGCCCTCCCTGCACTCATAAACGGCGTCTACAATCGGTCGAATTTCACCCTGGTTATTCTCGACAACAGCGCCACTGCGATGACTGGGTTCCAGCCGCACCCCGGCACCGGGATGACGGCGATGGCAGAGCCGACGGATCCGGTAGATACGGAGGCTCTGTGTCGATCTCTGGGAGCCCGTGTCGAGATCTGCGATCCCTTCGACCTGACGGGGACCATCGAAGTGTTGCTGCGCATGATGGCGGAAGAGGACGGGACCAGGGTGGTGATGATGAAGCGGGGTTGCGAGCTCGTGAGAAAGAAGAGCGCAGGCCCTCCGTACAAGGTGTATGTGGATACCGAGAAGTGCATTGGAGAGGCTTGTGGCTGCGACAGGCTCTGCACCAGACTGTTCCTCTGTCCCGCGCTAATATGGGATAAGGACGCGGCCAGGGCCGCCATTGATGACATCATCTGTGCCGGATGCGGCCTGTGTGCAGACATATGCCCGCAGGGTGCGATCGTGAAGGAGGCGGCATGAGCGCGAGGCCACTAAACAGAGACCCACTTAACCTCATCGTCACCGGCGTGGGTGGGCAGGGGAATGTGATGATATCGTTGATTGTGGGCAACGCGCTGGTAAGTGAGGGGTACTTCGTCACCGTAGGCGAGACCTATGGAATGTCGCAACGGGGTGGCCCGGTTATGAGCCATCTGAGGGTCTCCGGCGAGAGACAACACAGCCCTTTCATACCCGAAGGGTGTGCCGATGTCATCCTGGGCATGGAACCTGCAGAAACGTTGCGCATGCTGGGACGGTACGGCAATCTCAGAGTGGTTACCATTGTCAATCCTCGGCCGATATACTCCATAGACGTCACCGCCGGGCTGGCTGAGTACCCCGAGATGAGCCAGCTTTTGGAGGCCATTGAGGAACTGTCAGCACAGACGTGGATCATCAATGCCACGGAGGAAGCGCAGAAGCTAGGAGATCCCATGTTTGCGAACGCCATTCTCATTGGAGCGTTGATCGGTTCGGGCCTTCTGCCCGTTGACCGGGCAGCGGTGGAAGGCGTTTTGTCAGACACCTTCCCCAAGCAGATTGACACCAACCTGGCGGCCTTCAGCAAGGGGTTTGAGCTTCTGCAGTAAAGTGAGCAACAGCATCGACAGCTTCAGAGGCATCGCCTGGCATCTACCTCTATGTGTTGACCTATTGCAGGCAATCGACTACAATGCCAACTCGAGCCTGCAACGGGACGCCAGCAGTCGGCTGATGAGGTGGGTTAGGGCAATCTGCCCGTCCGTGCACGCCTGATGATATGCAGGACCGCGACAACAGAGTCGACTTGAACTGGGATGACGACCACGTACTCCCGTCGAGAGTCTATCCGGATATAGCCCATCTCTTCAGCAGGATGACGGCTGTCACTCTCGGTGCAGTGGCTGTAGCCGAGCGCGAACTGGTTCTCGACATCGGGTGCGGCCGGGCCGTTGACGCCCTTGACCTTGCCACAAAGGGAGGCGTATGTGCCGGCCTGGATCCCTCAGGCAAGATGCTGTTTCATGCGCGCGAGCACGTGACGCTTAACGGTACCCGGATAGACCTGGCGCGCGGTGTGGGCGCACATCTCCCCTTCAAAAGAGACTCGTTCGACAAGGTCATCTGCAAGGGAGCGCTGGACCACTTCGCGCATCCCGACATAGCCATAGCAGAGATGGCCAGGGTGCTCAAACCACAGGGAAGGGCGGTGATTGCCATCGCGAACTTCGAGAGCCTGGGCTTTAAGGCAGGTAGAGCGATATTCTCCATGAGGGGGAGTCTTGGCAGGAGGAAGACAGGCAACAACGGTTTCTGGCATATACCTGAAGATCACACGATCAAGCTCGACTACGGAACTCTGAAGCACCTGGTCAGGCCTCATTTCAGGATAGAGCGCGCCATCGGCATATCGCTGCTGGTTGGCCTACCGGGCTGGAGTAGCCTGCTGGACAAACTGCCGGAGAGCCTCTCTTCTGCATCCCTGAGGCTCCTTGACGTGATGGCCGACCGCCTGCCCTCTCTGAGTAACGTCATCGTGATGAGATGCGCCCCCAGGAACAAGGCTACTTCCTGGTCAGCAGAATAGACGAGATTCGGTAACTCCCCACTATTTCGTGTACCTCCCCTATCTCAGCGCTTTGTTCAGCCATTAGGTGATCGACCGCCTCGGTGACTTCGGGCCAGTCGTCATAGTGGTAATCATGAAAACCCAGAACACCTCCGGAGACGAGACGAGGCCAGATAAGACGGAAATCGCTTTCGACACAGTCTCTGGAGTGACACCCGTCCACAAAGCCGAAGACGAATCTCTTTCGCTCGTCGAACTCCACCTCGCGCGAGTCCTGCCTGATGGTCACGATGTTGTCGAAGCGTCTGGTAGCGTCCCTGTATACGTCCCACATGGACCGGCCCTCGAGAAACGCCTCGTACACTTCGCTGGCGGAGACGGAGCTCCTGCTCACCGTCCTATCGTGTGCAGGATCGAATGTGTCAATGACATAAAGCTTCCTGCCGTGTCGGCTGGCCAGCCTGGCTAGCTTCACCGTTCCTCCGCCCATGTAGGCACCGATCTCGACCAGGTCTCCGTCCAGATCCAGCAACCTCTGGTCTCGTATGAAGCTGACCAGGTGCTCATAGCCCACGAACTCAGGAGGATCTGCTTTCCGCCTCAGTATCCTGCGCCGGATCCGGCCGATATTGCCGGTCACTCATCACCTCCAGGGGGCATTCTGACATCATGGTCCATAGAGAGACCTACACTGACGTTTCGACTCTGGTTGCTCCGCACAGGCCGCAGAAATCGCCTCACAGGAATCGGCGGAACAGCCCGTTTCGGGCCCCTCTGGCCTCCATCTGGCTTGTCAGGGCGATAATCATGGCTGCCGACACCCAGCTCGGCTTTTGCGCAGGAGGCCAGATTTCCTCCTCCGGTATCTTCATCCCCGTCCAGAAACGTCCATCTTCATCCCTGAGTCCGAGGATCCAGTCGAGCAGAAGCGCTGCTCGGTCATGTTCGCCAAGGCGGTTGAGCGTCAGCACCAGTTCACAGGTTTCCGCCACTGTTATCCACCACGGTTCTTCCACCACGCACTTGCATCCCCAGCCATCAAGGACGAAGTCTGACCATTTCTCAAGGATGTGCGCCCTGGCTTTCGGCCCATTGACTATCCCGACCAGGACCGGATAGTACCAGCTCATGGCATAGTCAAACTGACCGTCCACGGAGTTCTGGAACAGGTCGGGGCGTTCGCCTATGGCACGGGCCAGTCTCCGGCTGGCGGCACTCCACTCCGGCTTGCTCAGGCCCAGTAATCTCGCTATCCTTACCGCGGCCCGCAGACTCTGGAAGACGCAACTCGAGGATGCGATGACGGCCACCGGGTAGACCGCCCCCTGGGCGTCGCTGGCCCAGTGAACCTCGCCGGTCGGTTGCTGCAGTTGTAGTGCAAAGTTGATACCTTCCTCCATCGTGGGCCACATCTCAGCGATGAAGTCTGCGTTCCCGGTGTGCAGATAGTGGTACCACAGACCCACCGCCAGGTATGTGCTATAGTTGGTGTCGCGGGTCAGGTCCTGAGGCTTGTCGTCAATGTAGCTGGACCACCAGCTGCCGTCGGGATTCTGGTGATCCCGCAGCCACAGATAGGCCCGTGCAGCCTCCTCAGATCTCCCCGATGCATCCAGGGCGATGGCAGATTCTACGTGGTCCCAGGGGTCGGCGATGCCGTTCTGATGCCAGGGTATGAGGCCGGACGGCAGCTGGGTCTGGCTGATATGGTCGGCCTGTTGCTGTATCAGTTCCTCCATGTCCGATAACGTCAGCTCCTGCTTCAAGCTCATGGCATTACCCCTGGTTCTTGCACACGTAGAAAACTATGCTCTTGGGGAAGAATCTATTGAGAAGAGCCTCGAGCCAGCGCAAGGGCCTGCTGTTGGTGCTCATGTCCCAAACCAGGAACCTGTGATACAGCGAGGGAACAAAAGCCCTGTCGTTGTTCACTCCAAACAGACAGCGGCATATCCAGTACAGCGAATGCAGGCCATGCTTCCGGCGGATGGCGAACACTCTGAGATCATTGATACGCAGCGGCGAAAGGAGTTCCCGAGGCCTGTATATCCTGATGTGCCCGCCCGCGCAATCGTGGTAGTCACGAGATATCTTCCAGCAGATGGCTTCGGGAAGGTAGTTGGGGACGCTGATGGCAAGAACCCCGTCCTCCTTCAGCACCCTGGCCATCTCCTGAATACTCTGCCGATCGTCTGGAACATGCTCCAGCACCTCTGAACAGATTATCTTGTCAAACGACGCGCTCCTGAAGGGAAGGCGTGTTGTGCTCCCCTGGACCAGGATCCATTCTCCCCTCGACTCTCCCTGCCTGTCCATGGCCCGCAATACTCCTCTGGCTCGAGCCAGTTCCTCCGGGTCGATGTCCAGGGCATAAGCGGCACAGCGTGCTGTGCGACAAGCTTCCCAGCTGTGTCTGCCTGTGCCACACCCGATGTCGAGAACCCTCTCGCCGTCTTTGATGCGCAGGAGGCTATAGTCGACGGTTAGCATTCACATCACTTCCCTATATACTTCCACTGTCTTCTGAGCAGCTCTCTGCCAGGTGAATTCCCTCTCGATCCTCGTCCGCCCTGCTTGCCCCATTCTCTGCCGCAGGGCGGCATCGTCGAGCAGTTTCCTGACTGCGGCCGCCAGCGCTTCAGGGTGCGCGGGCGGTATCAAAACTCCGGCCTCACCATCCTGCCCCACCACCTCCGGTAGGGCGCCTCCGGTGGTAGAAACTACAGGCAGTTCGCAGGACATCGCCTCTGCGGCCGGAAGGCCGAAACCCTCATACAGCGAAGGTACCACGCACATCTCCGCTATCGAGTACTGCCGCACCAGTTCTTCTGTGGTGACCCTCCCTGTGAAGGTGACCATGTCCTCGATACCGTATTGCTTTATCAGTCTGAGGTATTGGCCGTCGGGAAGAGGGCTGCCGACCACGGTCAGCTTGATACCCCTACCGTCCCTCAACTGGCGGAGCGCCTGGAAGAGGTAGGGCACACCTTTCACCGATTGCTCTCCGCTGTTGACCAGGACCAGGCTGTTCGCCTGTCTTGGCACATCATCCCTCTTGAACACGTCCGCGTCGATTCCGTTGGGGACGATCCTCAACTGCGTCTTGCCCACTCCGTGGGCCTGCTGGATGGCGCCGGCTGAGCTCTGAGAGACTGTTATCACCCTGGTCAAACGGCGCGCCACCCGACTCTGCATACCGCAGAAGGCATACCATCTCCGCAAGAGGAATTTCCTGCGCAAATTTGTCGCCTGAGCCAGCGCCATCTGCCGGTCGATCGGTATAGGGTGATGGATGGTGGCTACGACGGGTATTCCCAGTCGCTTCATAAGCAGGAGTCCGTAGCCAAGGCACTGGTTGTCGTGAATGACGTCAAAGCGGGTCCCGGGAAGCAGCTCCTTTATCCTGCGGTACGCTCGAAGGCTGAAAGTCAACGGTTCCGCAAACGCTCCCGTGCAGGCGGCCATGACCTCGTAGGCGTTAATCGGATCGTTCAACCGTGAGAGAATGCTCCGCACGGAGTTCTTGGTCTCGTAAAGGTTCAGACTCTCGAGACGGTGCAGCCTTATGCCGTCGGCAAGATCAGGGTAGGGTGGCCCGGCCATCACCTCGACCTCGTGTCCCAGGTCGCGCAGAGCGCGGGACAGGTAGTGGACATAGATACCCTGTCCCCCGCAGTACGGATTTCCACGATAAGATAGAAGACAGATCTTCATGCTTCCACGGGCTCGGCTGTGATCAGGCCGGGGAGTTGTCTCCCAATGCTACAAGCCTGCTCGGTTCTTGTCAAGGTCTCGACAATGGGGCTTTTCGCGTCACCACGAGACGGACTAGCCTGCCGGGTGGACAGCCGATTGGCCTAGTCGGCTCTCTGCTTATCTTGTCCCGGTGGTGGGGGATATGCGTGTGGAGGCTCACTGCGCCAGTCCTACCCCCTTGACTCGGCGGGGGAACCGCACTGTTTGCGGCGCAACCACGGTGGGTAAGGTGGCGCCATCCCTATGGACTTTGTCTGCCTGATACAGATAGAATTGCTGGCGGACCCTGGCGAAGAGGCCATATCTCAATGGGTCTACCGATTGAGTTCAGGAGGTGTAGTCATGGGCAACAGATTGCAGGACAGGGTGGCCATTGTCACGGGTGCCGGTCGGGGCATCGGCCGCGGTGAGGCGCTGGCTCTGGCATCGGAAGGCGCCAGGGTTGTGGTAAACGACCTCGGCGGTGCTGCCGATGGCACCGGTGGAGAGACATCTCCGGCGGATGAGGTCGTATCGCAAATAGCTGACATGGGTGGCAGGGCTGTGGCCAACTATGACTCGGTCGCCAGACCTGAGGGCGGCGAGAGCATCGTGAAGACGGCCATCGACAGCTTCGGCAGACTCGACATACTGGTGAACAACGCCGGCATTTTGCGCGACCGAATGGTATACAACATGACCGACGAAGAGTGGGATAGTGTGATCAAGGTTCACCTCTACGGTCATTTCTGTGCCACAAGAGCTGCATGCGTGCTGTTCCGGCAGCAACGATGGGGACGTATCATCAACACTTCATCGGTAGCCGGCCTTTATGCTACTACACACGGGCAGGCCAACTATGGAGCTGCCAAAGAAGGAATCGTTGGCCTGACCAGGAAGATCGCCAGGGACATGGGCAGATATGGCGTCACGTGTAACTGCATCCGCCCGAATGCCGGTACCCGGTTGACACTCAGCGACGAGATGAGAAAGGCGTGGCCCCAGGAGGTGATCGACAAACTCGAACAATACCGCCCCGAGGACATCGCTCCTCTGGTTGTCTGGCTGGCATCGGAGGAGGCAGCCAACGTCAATGGGCGAACATTTTATGTTGAGACGGGCAGGGTCGCCCTATACTCAGAGCCGGTAATGGAGAAACAGCTGGTCAAGGGCGGTGCCTGGACGATCGATGAGCTATTCATGTTCATGCCCGCCACCCTTACAGGTGAACTGGTGAATCCCGACCCGCCCCAGACACCCGGGTCGTGACCTTTGACTTTTGGGGGCCGATGATGGAAAATGCCGGAAGGCCGAGACCTATGCTGCCGATGGCGGCCAGACGGCCGCGGAAGCCCCTGGAGAATTCTTTTTTTTGGAGGAACAAATATGGCAGGAATTATGTCTTATGGGCTGCATATCCCCCGCTCCCGGATCGATA
>PWRA01000044.1 GCA_003556385.1 Dehalococcoidia bacterium
ACACCCATAACCGTTGCGGAGGAACGGTGCTCACTGTCGAGTATACAAACGATGTCTGTGACCTGGTTCACGGTCGCGGGCTGAAGGTACACCTGGACGGCGCCCGCATCTTCAACGCGGCTGTTGCGCTCGGTGTGCCTGCTTCCGCGCTCTGCCGGAACGTCGACTCGGTATCGCTCTGCCTTTCCAAGGGGCTGGGTGCCCCGGTCGGTTCGCTGCTGTGCGGGAGCAGAGACTTCATTGAGCGTGCCCGCAAGTTCCGTAAGATGCTCGGCGGAGGCATGAGACAGGCCGGGGTGATCGCAGCCGCCGGTATCGTGGCGCTGGAGACGATGGTGGACCGATTGGCGGATGACCACGCTAGTGCCCGGCGGCTGGCGCGGGGGCTGGCGGGCGTCGAAGGCATCAAGCTGGCAGGGAAGGATGTCCCCACGAATATCGTCATGTTCGGTGTGTCGCCGGAGTTGTCTGCCGACGATCTTGTCTGTCGCCTTGACGAAGCAGGGGTTAAGGTGATCGCGCTCGGTGATAACATGGTGCGCGCCGTCACCCATTGCATGGTGTCCTCCTCGGACATAGACGAGGCGCTGACACGTATCGAGAGGGTCTGTGACAGGCTGCTTCGTAACGCCAGGTGATGCTCGATCTGACAGGCCGGGCACTCAGGTGACCCGGTAGTCCGCGAGCGTGACCGAGTCGACCGCCGGGGCATACATCTGACCATTGATCGGTCGTTGTTCGCGCTCAGTGCCGCTTGAGGATACCCTGCTGTCAGAAAGGGCGGGACTTTAGCACCCCGGCAAAGAAGGCGGTGACTGTTGCCGCCAGCCTAGATTCACGTTGGAGCCAGAAGTGGTCTGCCCCTCTGATCAGTTCGTACTCCTTAGGCTCGGGGAGATCGCGGCAGAACGCGAGGAAACGATCGGGTTGCACAAGCGCATCTCTGCTTCCGGAGACGAGAAGCTTGGGTTTGAGGCAGCCCCTGAGGAAGGCAAAATCGGACATGGAGAATGGGGGTGAGACGGCCGCCAGGGCCCTGACCCTCCCGTCATCACAGCCGACCGGAAGGGCAAAGGCGGCACTGGCGGAGTAGCCGGTCAGCCCGATTATTGAGGGATCAGCTTCGCTCACCGTTGCTAAGAAGGAGATGGCGGAGGCGACATCTTCTCGCTCACCTCTGCCCTGGCCGAACTGGCCCTGGCTACCGCCCACTCCGCGGAAGTTGAACCTGAAGGCAACCAGCGAGGCCAGCGCGAGCGTTTCGGTCAGGGCGCACACGACATTGTTGTCCATGCTGCCGCCGTAGAGAGAATGCGGGTGGCAGACTACCACCGCTGGGAAAGGACCGGCACCCTCAGGTATAGCCAGTACTCCCTCAAGCTGAAGCCGGCCGGATGTGAAGGTTACTCTTCTCTCTTCCATGTCCAGATAGGAGCAGGCCCGGTGTTACCTGCGTGGTAACGCGACCGAGACGACTGGTAGCCTCAGCTCCCCTCAAGGCCGGCGAACGGACTAACCGTAGTCGTCGCCGGCTGCAAGGCCGTCCCCACGACGCGTAGCCCATCCTCCCGTTATGGTTCATTGTAGCACGCCTGCGACCGTGGTCGGTATTGCTTTTTGTAGGCTCTTAACACCGGCCGGCTGGACAAGAGCTATGGCAATCTGCCCGCACTTCTGATTTAATGTCGTAACACCAATATGCGGAGTGGAGGTGACCAATGGATAAGAAGGCGGCAAATCTTGCTTTTCATCACTCGGAAAGGCTGAAGTCCAATCTGTTCCTGATATCGGCCGCCCTGGAGAGGCTGGCATCGCTGAAGCCGGAGGAGGTGGCGGGGGGCAGGGAGGTGAGCAAAGCTGTGTTCCTGGCGCTGGGAACTGAGATCAACATGGCCAGGCGGTACGTTGAACCCACGGATATGAGCGCGATCGAGACCGGGCTGTCAGGCGTAGAGGCGGCGGTCCAGAGCCAGCAGTATCAAGAGGCCAGGGAGCAGCTGGGCCGGACCTTTTCCGCGGTTACCAGTGTCAGCAATAAGTATATCGGGCTTCTCATGGAGGAAGGCCTGGTCTGAAGGCAGACGGGCTGTTACTGTCCGGGGCCTGCCTGACTATCACCTTCATCAATATGTCGCCCGGCACGCCATCGCTTATCGGGCGGGCGTTCTCCTGTACACCTGAGGTTCGGTAGTAGTCCCTGGCCATTGGAGCCGGCTATGAGCAAACAAAGCTGAGCGGGGTGGTCCGCCTCTGTTCAGCTAAGTCCGTCTTGCAGCTTGCGTTCAACGAGGTCGATGGCGCCCTTTGCCAGGCGCATCGCCTGTTCTGCCTCGCCGGGATCATCGTAATATCGTGAAGGTACTCCGCCCGGCAGTCCGTTGGGATAGCGGGTCGGAATATAGTAGGTGTCCAGCTTTTTCGCCGGGGCTACTGCCTTGAAATCTGAGTCCAGCTCGATGGCCATCTGCGATAGCTCATCTATGGAGTGGGTGCGGAATACCTCGACGGATTTCACTTTGGGATAGAGGTATGCCTTGAAGGCTTTTTCCGTGGCTTGTTGGAAGTGAAAGAGGGCAAGATAAAACCGCCCTCTCTGTCTCAAGTCCTCAGCGTCGTGAAACTCGTCCCTTGCCTGGGTGAGCCATCTCAGGGCTTCATCCTCGTAAGGTCTTCTCATAGACAGTCCTTCCCGAATCCAGTATGCCTCTCAAGAAGCTACTCGTTGCCAGGTTTTCTTCCAGTTCCTTCTCGTTATAGATGATGAGATCGGACGCAATTCCCAGGTCCATGCTCTCGTAGATCGTCCTGCTCCACTCCCTGCCGCTCTTCTCTGGCGGCATGACTACCAGCAAATCCAGGTCGCTGAATGCATCCACATCTCTATGCGCCAGCGACCCGAAGACGACAACCTTCAGGGCTCCCAGATCCCTAAGGCGGGCGGTGACCGATTGCAGGGCAGATTCCAGCCTTTCTTCCCTTTGCCTCTTTTTGTGCAGGATCTCTTTCAGTCTTGACACAGTACCAGCCCGGCGGAGCCCGCCGCCCATTCCGATGAGTCGATATGGTAGCCCTTACTGCACCGGTAAGTCAAAGGGTGCGACTGACGCCGGCCTGTTCCGGTTCTGTCGGGGCATAGGCGGTTGGTGATGTCTTCTGCAATCGCCCGGCAGCGGGTCGAGGCTCAGGCCTGCAGCTGCTCTATCACGGCGTCGGCCACCCTGCTCGTCCCTACCGCGGTTGCGGGATCAGCCTTCACATCGGAGGTCAGGTCCTTGCCCTCGACTATGACCTCGGCTATGGCGGCCTCCAGCCTGTCCGCGCTGTCCTTTTCTCCGAGGTAGTGCAGCATCATGGCGCCCGACAACATCATGGCCATGGAATTGGCCTTGTCCAGACCGGCGTAGCCGGGGGCACTCCCATGTGCAGGTTCGAAGACCGCTATTTCGTCCCCGATGTTGGCCCCTGGCGCTATGCCCATGCCGCCCACCAGTCCTGCGCAGAGTTCAGAAACGAAGTCTCCGTAGAAGTTAGGAAGGACAAGGACATCAAATAGCCGGGGCGTCCTCACCAGGGCCATACAGGCCGCATCCACAAGCATCTCGCTGAATGCGATGTCGTTGTACTCCCTGGCTACTTTGCGTGCCGTGTCCAGGAAGAGCCCGTCGGAGAACTTGAGGATGTTGGCTTTGTGCACCGCGGTAACCTTCCTTCTGCCGTTCCGCCGGGCGTATTCGAAAGCAAACCTGACGATCCGCCGGCTGGCCGCTTCGGATATAACCTTCAGGCTAACAGCCGAGTCCTCTGTTATCTCCTTGCCGGTGGCGTCACGAACGAAGCTGCGTAGCCCGCTGGTGAACATATCGCCTCTGGCGAACTCGATACCGGCGTACAGGTCCTCCGTGTTCTCCCTCACCACTATGATATCCACGTCCCGGAACGGGGTGTTGATGCCGGGGTAGAGCTTATGGGGACGTACGGAGGCATAGAGGTCCAGAGTCTGCCGCAGAGCGACATTGACGCTTCTGAAGCCCGTTCCTATGGGTGTGGTCACCGGTCCCTTGAGGGCGACTTTGCTCGTCCTGATGGACCGGAGAGTCCGGTCGGGTAGGGGTGAGCCGGTCTCCTCCAGAGCCTGACCGCCTATCGTAACGGTGTCCCACTCAAACCCAACCCCCGTGGCCTCCAGCACCCGCCGAGTCGCCTCTGTCACCTCGGGACCTATGCCGTCGCCCGGAATAAGCGTTACCCTGTGCTGCATCTTTTATATCGTAGCACAACCAGAGGCAGGAGTTCGCCGCTGTGATGTGTTGAGCTGAGCAGGACAACGGGAGCGCCTGACTTTATAGCTTGAAGTCGCCGTGCCTCTGTATGTAAGGGATGAGACCGCCCTCATCGAGGATGGCGGACATGACGGGCGGGATCCTGCTGCATTCCACTGTGACGCCGGAGGTCGAGTCGACTACGGTGCCGTCGGCAAGGTTTATCTCCAGCTCATCACCGTCGGCGATCCTGCCTGTGTCGCAGAGCAGCACGGGCAGGCCCTGGTTTATGGCATTGCGGAAGAAGATGCGCGCCACCGACTCGGCCAGGATAGCGCCTACGCCCGACATCTTGATCACCAGCGGAGCATGCTCGCGACTCGAGCCCAGACCGAGGTTCTTGCCCGCCACCAGGACCGGCTTGCCCTCGGACCGCAGTGACAGTTCTCTTGCCCACGGGGCGAATCCGGGCATGGCATCCTCCAGGACGTGTTCGGCCAGTTCCGGCAGGTTGCTCCTCAGGTGGGCGAATCTGCCGGGTATGATATGGTCTGTGGAGATATTATCACCCACCTTCATGGCTGTCCCTTTCAGTACCTGACGAGGCATCTTTACCTTTCCTGTCGACCGGATATCACAGACGGGGAGCCGGGCCGACCGGGCGGAGTGTAGAACAGTTGCCTGTTGCGTGCTCCCATCTCATATTGCCTCCCGCGGATCTGTGATCTCTCCTCTTATGGCGGACGCGGCGACGGTGGCCGGGCTGGCCAGGTATATCATGGCCGCCGGGTTGCCCATTCTCCCCTCGAAATTGCGGTTAGCTGTGGAGAGGCAGACCTCTCCATCCGCCGGCACTCCCTGGTGGATACCGCAGCAGGCGGCACAACCCGGCGGCAGAAGAGTTGCTCCGGCATCGACCAGGCTCGCTATGTGGCCTTCCTCGATGGCCCGGGCAAGTACCTGCCTGGAGGCCGGCGCTATAAGCAGCCTGGTGTCGGGGTGCCTTTTCTTGCCGCGCAGTATCCCGGCAGCCACAGCCAGGTCCTCCAGCCGTCCGTTGGTGCAGGTGCCGATGAATGCCTGCTGTACCTTCACCCCTTTCGCTTCCGTCACCGGACTCACGTTGTCTACCGTGTGCGGAAGAGAGAGCATGGGCTCGAGCCGATCGAGAGCAATGGATATGACCCGTTCGTAGTCCGCGCCGGCGTCGGGATGCAGAGGTGTATAGCGGTTGGCCCTGCCGTGGTCTGTCAGGAAGTCACGGGTGATCTTATCCGAGGGAAACAGTCCGACCTTGGCGCCGGCTTCCACAGCCATGTTGGCCATAGTAAGCCGCTCCGGGATGCCGGTCCGCTTCAGGGATGTTCCGCCGAACTCCAGTGCCTTGTAGTTGGCGCCGTCGGCGCCGATCCTTCCGATGAGATACAGCATGAGGTCCTTGGCAAAGACCATCCACCGGAAGCTGCCGCTCAGTTCAACGCGAAACGTTTCCGGCACCCGGAACCAGGTCTTTCCGAGGGCCATAGCCGCGGCGATATCGCTGGAACCCATCCCGGTGGCGAACGCTCCCAGACCTCCGGCGGTAACCGTGTGTGAATCCGCGCCCACGATGACGTCTGCCGGGTTTGCAAACTGCTCGGCCACCAGCTGATGGCACACGCCTTCGCCCACCTCGGACACCAGGCAGCCCGTTTCCTGGGCGAAGCGCCGCAGAAAGTCGTGGTCGTTGGCGAGCTCTTTACCGGGGCTCGGGGCAGCATGGTCGAGGAATAGTATGGTCTGCCGTGCCCTGGCGGGAGCTTCACAACCGGTCTCCTTGAACTGCCTGACTGTGAGAGGCCCGGTGGTATCCTGCACGAAAACCAGGTCGACATCGGAGACGACGATGTCTCCGGCCTTGACGTCGCCGCGCGACTTCAGGCTGAGTATCTTCTCTGCCAGCGTCTTACCCATATACTGATCCTGGCCGGTCCCGTGTGACTCCCCGGGCCGGCCGGCGGCAGGAACTGCTAACTGTCAGGGCTCAGGAGTCAGGACCGGATACTGACATCACTGTGCCTTACTATTGTAGTCGGCTTCTCTGCTATAATCAACGTGTATGTCGGATCTCAGGTTGAGCCAGCCGGGATCCACCCGGTGCGGGAAGCGCGTGTTTCACTGGGGAGAGCGCACCTATGTCATGGGGGTGCTGAATGTCTCGCCGGACTCGTTTTCTGGTGACGGGCTGGCCGATGCTGGAGAGGCCGCGGAGCGCGCAAAACTCCTGTTGGCTGAGGGAGCAGATATAATCGACATCGGCGGCGAGTCCACCCGTCCCGGCTCGGACCCGGTTACGATAGACGAGGAACTGCGCAGGGTGATTCCGGTTGTGGAGAGGTTGGTCGGCGATATCCCGGTGCCGCTGAGCGTGGATACGTACAAACACGAGGTAGCCCTCCAGGCCCTGGATGCCGGAGCCCACATGATAAACGACATCTGGGGACTGCAGAAGGGGCCCGAGCTGGCGATGCTGGCGGCAGAGAGAGGGGTACCGATCGTGCTGATGAGCAATCAGCGTGGGTGGACCGGCACCGATATCATGTCGGCGGTTATGTCCGATCTGCGGAGAGCGATAGAGCAGGCCCTAAGCGCAGGGGTTCCTTGCGAGAACATAATCGTCGACCCCGGCATAGGCTTCGGTAAGACCCAGCAGCAGAACCTGGAGGTTCTGCGCCGACTCGAGGAACTGAAGGCGCTGAAGAGGCCGGTGCTGCTGGGCAGCTCCCGCAAGTCGTTCATAGGCTGGGTGCTTGATCTCACCCCCGAACAAAGGGCGGGTAAGGTGGCGTTCGTTCCGCCGGGTGATCTGCGGTGGGAGGGAACAGCGGCCACTGTAGCTATCGGCATCGCGAAGGGCGTCGACGTCGTCCGGGTGCATGATGTCGGGGCGATGGTACGAGTCTGCAGGATGAGCGATGCCATCGTCAGAGGGGTGTGAGCGAATTGGCCGTCGCCTATCTGTGTCTGGGCTCAAACCTGGGGGAGCGAGAGAAGAACCTCTGTCGGGCGCTGACGATGCTTTCCGGGAGCGTGGAGATCGGCCGGGTCTCATCTGTCTATG
>PWRA01000005.1 GCA_003556385.1 Dehalococcoidia bacterium
GCGGATGAGCCGGTCTGCCCTTCTTCAAACGGCTCTTCGGCCTCCCGGACTTCCGTTCGCTGGAGGCTCCTGATCTCGGTGGCGAACTTCTCCAGCGAGCCGGCGATGATGGCCAGGGTGGGGACGAACTGGGCGTGGCGGTCGCGCTGCACTATCTGGCTCGATACCGGCGCCGGGGTAAGTCCCAACCTGCCGCAGGCTATCCTCTCGACATCGGGAGGCACGGTGGCATAGGTGCCCACCGCTCCCGATATCTTGCCTACCGAGACCGCCTTCTTAGCATCGGCCAGCCTCTGTTCATTTCGCTTCATCTCTTCGGCCCATAGGGCCATCTTCAGCCCGAAGGTGGTGGGCTCGGCATGGACACCATGGGTCCGTCCCATCATTATGGTGTGCTTGTGCTCGATAGCTTTGTTCTTCAGCACCGATGTGAGCGCGGCCAGGTCCTCGGCCAGGATATCCGCTGCCTGGGTCAGTTGCAGACCGAGGGCGGTATCCATAACGTCTGACGAGGTAAGGCCGAGGTGGATGAAGCGAGACTCGTCGCTCAGGCTTTCAGCAACCGAGTTGAGAAAGGCGGTCATGTCATGGTGCGTCACCTTCAGGAACGCCACCACACGGTCCATGTTGTAGCTGGCCTTCTTTATCCGCGCTATGGCCTCCTGCGGGATCTCGCCCAGTTCGGCCCAGGCCTCACAGGCGGCGATCTCCACCCTCAGCCACTGGTCGAGCTTATTCTCCTCAGACCAGATCCTCTTCATCCGGGGCCTGGAGTACCGTTCGATCATATTATCCTTTCGCCAATCCTTGCTTGTACTCGCGATAGGCGTCTCTTATCCCGGGATGCTCTGAACTGAGAATCTGGGCCGCCAGCAGGGCCGCGTTTTTCGACCCGCTTTTGCCGATCCCGACAGATGCTACCGGCACTCCTCCCGGCATCTGGACTATCGAGAGCAACGAGTCCATGCCCTTAAGGTCGCTGGTCGGCAAGGGCACGCCGATCACGGGCAGCGTCGTCCAGCTAGCGAGGACGCCGGGAAGGTGGGCGGCATACCCAGCCGCCGCGATGATGACCCTGAGTCCCCTCTTCTCTGCCTCGCGGGCATACGCCCTCGCATTCTCGGGATTTCGGTGGGCTGAGATAATGGAGAACTCGTACTCAACGCCCAGTTCTTTCAGCATGTCGAGCGCCGGTTGGATCAACTCCGTGTCGCTCTTGCTGCCTATTACTACGCCTACTAATGCCATAGCTACTCAGACCCCCAAAGGAAGTGTCAAAACAGTCAAGCACTCACCTGGCAGCCTCGCCCGGGGCATCGTTGTTCCCGCCGTGCTTCGCCCCTTCAGGGTCTAGATTTTATATTATCTATCTCCCTGAGGGCAATATCCCTGCGGTAGTAGCAGCCTTCAAAGCGAATACGGGACACATTATCATAGGCTCGCTCCCTGGCCTCAGCTATGTCCCTGCCCACACCCACCACGGTCAGCACGCGCCCGCCGTCGGTGTAGACACGACGGTCGTCTCCCAGCTTTGTGCCGGCGTGGAAGACCGGTACGTCCTTATCCACATCACCCAACCCGTGTACGGGATAGCCCGTCTTGTAGCCGCCGGGATAACCGCCGGAAGCCATCACCACTCCGACGCATGCCTGCGGGCTCCACTCTATCTTCATCCGGTCCAGGCGCCCCTCTACCACGGCCATAAGGACATCGACGAGGTCGGTCTTCAGGAGAGGCAAGACGACCTGGGTTTCGGGATCGCCGAAGCGCGCGTTGAACTCCAGCACTACGAGACGGCCGTCGCTGATCATCAAGCCGGCATAGAGCGCTCCCTTATAGGTTATGCCTTCGCCGGCCATGGCCTGCACAGTCGGCAGCAGAACATCGCGGCTTACCCTGTCCGTCATCTCCGCCGAGAAGAAGCCCGGCGGGGCGTAGCTGCCCATGCCTCCCGTGTTGGGGCCCGCATCATCATCTCCTATCCTCTTGTAATCGCACGCCGGCACCATGGCCGAGACCGTCCGGCCGTCGGTGAATGCTATGAGGCTCACTTCGCGACCCTCGATATATTCGTCGATCACCACCTCATCTCCGGCGGAGCCGAAGGCCCTGGCCTTCATCATGTCGGCGAGGGCTTTGTCGGCTTCGACCCGGGAACCGGCGATGATGACACCCTTGCCCGCCGCCAGTCCGTCGGCCTTGATAACCACAGGCAGACTCTGCCGCCGGACATATGCGCTGGCCTCGTCGTAAGAAGAGAAGACGGCGCCCCCGGGGCAGGGAATGCCGTGCTTTTCCATGAGTCTTCGGGAGAAGACCTTACTTGACTCTATGCGGGCAGCGGATTTGGAAGGGCCGAAGACAGGGATGCCCAGATTCTGGAAGTGGTCCACTATGCCGGATGTTAACGGAGCCTCGGGACCGACCACGACCAGGTCGATCTCCTTCTGTGCAGCCGCGCTACCCAGGGCTTCTACATCCGTGGCGGGCACATTGAGGTTCTCGGCGATTGCCGCCGTGCCGGCATTGCCCGGGGCAGCGAAGACCTTTTCCACCCGGGAACTCTGGACGAGCTTCCAGACTAGAGTGTGTTCCCTACCGCCGCCACCGATGACGAGTATTCTCAGATCTCACCCCGAAGGCGTACCATCGTTTCTATCAGCGTTACTTCCTCGACCCTGTTCCAGTACGCTGTGTCGACCACGGCAGCCATCATAGGACGGGGCGTCAGCGCTTCTTGCTCTTCTTACGCTTCCGCCTGTTCTTCTTGACGCCCTTTAGCTTAGGTCGGTGTGCCATAGCATTAGAGGATCTTCTTGATCTTCTCGGCCTGAACGGGATCCAGACCCTGAATCAGTCTGAGCAGTTCGGCGACATGCTCCTTTTCCTGCTCGACGATGCGCTCCAGTGCAGCGGCCGCCTCTTCGTTTTCCAGGTAAAGCAGATGCTCCTGGTACTGATTGATGGCCTGTAGTACGTATGCCAGAACCTCGCGCAGCATCTCCAGGTCGTCCTGTATATCCAGTTGTTCGTCGCTCATTTCGTCGAAAGAATAGCTCATCCTGTGCCTCCTTTTTGACCCATATTTTGTCCGCGGTTAAGAGCGCCCTCTCAGGATGACGACGCCCTGAGCGGCTACTCCCACTCTATGGTTGCGGGGGGTTTGCTCGTGATGTCGTAAACCACCCGGTTGATACCGGGCACTTCGTTAACTATGCGATCGGAGATCCTGGCAAGAAGGTCATGGGGCAGGCGCGCCCAATCGGCGGTCATGGCGTCTTCACTGGTTATCGCCCTGACCGCCATCAAGTAGCCATACGTCCGGTAGTCGCCCATGACGCCCACGCTCCTGACATCGGTTAGTATAGCAAAGCTCTGCCACAGCTGGCGATAGAGCTTGGCCTTCTTGATCTCGTTCATCAGAATCCAGTCGTCCGCACGGAGTATCTCAAGCCTGTCCCTGGTCAGTTCACCGATGACGCGAATGGCCAATCCCGGCCCGGGAAACGGTTGCCGCCATATCATGTCTTCGGGCAGGCCGAGCGTAAGTCCCACTTCCCGGACTTCGTCCTTAAACAGGTACCTCAGAGGCTCGATAAGGGTGAACTTCATCCTGGTGGGCAGACCGCCGACATTGTGATGGCTCTTTATCTTATGGGCAGCATTGGTCTCCGAACAGGTACTCTCAATGACGTCGGGATAAAGGGTGCCTTGAGCGAGGTAATCGATCTTGCCGAGTTTGGCTGCCTCTTCCTCGAAGATCTCGATGAACTCATTTCCCACCAGGCGCCGCTTCTGTTCGGGGTCGGTAACCCCTTTGAGTCGCTCTAAGAACCGGTCGGCAGCGTCTATGTACACAACGTCCATTCTCAGGTTACGCTTGAACGTATCAAGGACCCTTTCCGGTTCGTCACGGCGCAAAAAGCCGTTATTGATAAAGATGCAGGTCAGCTTATTGCCGATGGCGCGGTCGATAAGGGTAGCCGCGACGGCCGAGTCGACTCCGCCGGAAAGAGCACACACCACCCTTCCGTCGCCGACCTGTTGCTCGATCTTCGCTACGCTCTCGGAGATGAAATTGGTTGGCGTCCAATTGCCCTTACACCCGCATATGTTGAGCACGAAGTTCTGGAATATGGTCTTGCCGTGAGGTGTATGTACCACCTCCGGATGAAACTGCAGTCCGTACATGCCGCTATCGTTGCCCACAACAGCGAACGGCGAGTTCTCACTATAAGCCAGAATCTGAAAACCCGGAGGCAAGTCCAGTACCTGGTCGCCGTGGCTCATCCACACGGGGAGCGATGAGGGAAGGCCCGCGAACAGCGGAGAGTCTCCAGCGCTTATGTGCAACATCGTATGCCCGTATTCGTGCTTTTCACCACGGGCCACCTGGCCGCCCAGTTGATACGCGACCGCCAGCATACCGTAGCAGATGCCCATCACGGGCAGGCGGCTTTCGTAAATGTACGGTAACGGCAAGGGGGCGCCGGGGTCATATACGCTGGCCGGACCTCCCGAGAGGATAAACCCGCGCGGATTAAGAGGGGCGATCTTCTCCCAGGGCGTATCGTGAGGCACCAGTTCACAGTAGACCCGGCATTCCCGCACCCGCCTGGCAATCAGCATACTATACTGAGAGCCGAAGTCGAGCACTACTATGGTCTCACGCTCACCCGGCAATGGCTCCGGCGCAACCACGGGCTGTTCCCCGTGCAACTCCTTGGCCAGCTCCAGGTAAGTGGAAACCTCGATGTCGTCGCTGGCGGCAATTCTGTAGCTGTCGGGTGTCTGTCTGGCTTCAGATTTGCGGCGCGGCACATGCCTAGCTTATCACCGTCAGCGACTATTATCAAGATGCAGTTGCTTGATGGTTGTCGACATCTGGTGGCAGGCGGATGGGGCTTCCGACGCGGGCGGGCCAATGCTATACTACCGGCGAGAAAGATGACTGCTCTGCAATCGGAGATCGCGCGGGGGGTCCAGATCCTCAAGAATGGCGGCGTGATTGCGTTTCCTACCGACACTGTGTACGGTCTGGGAGGGGACGCGTTCAACGCTGCAGCCGCCGAAAGGGTCTACCAGATAAAGAGCAGGCCTAAGGAGCTCCCCCTACCCCTGCTCATCGCCAGTGCAGAGGCGCTGGCCAGCCTGGCCTGTCGAATACCGGAGACTGCCCGGGTCCTGGCACGGCATTTTTGGCCCGGCGGTTTGACGCTGGTCGTGCCCAAAGCCGACTCATTGCCCGCACATCTGGCGCCGGGGCCCGGCATCGCTGTACGCGTCCCCAACCACCCGGTATGCCTCCTCCTCATCGAGTGCCTGGGGAATCCGATAGTAGGCACCAGCGCCAACGTCAGCGGCAGACCACCGGCCCTGACCGCGGGTGAAGTCGAACGTCAACTGGCGGAGAGGGTCGACTTCATCATCCACGGAGGCAGGTCTCCCGGCGGCAAAGAGTCCACGGTGGTGGATGTCACCCGTGAGCCACCGGTGGTCCTGCGCGAGGGGATCATCCCCTCATCCGAAATAGAGAGCTTGATAGGAGTAACGGGAGCCGTACAATGAGACGAATCGCCATAGGATGTGACCATCGCGGCCTTGAGCTCAAGCAACTGCTGATGCCCCTCCTGCCACAATGGGGACATAGCTATCACGACTACGGATGCTACGATACTGAACCCGTGGACTATCCCGACATCGCACGGGAGGGGGGAGAGGCGGTGGCCGGCGGCGATTTCGATTATGGCATCCTGATCTGCAGCACCGGGATCGGCATCTGCATAGCCGCCAACAAGATAAGGGGCATACGGGCGGCCCTGTGTAACAGCGCATTTGAAGCACAGCGCGCCCGCACGCACAACGACGCCAACGTGTTGTGCCTCCGCGGAGAGGGCATCGACGCCGGGTGCGCCTCCGACATCGTCGAGGCGTTCCTGGCCGCAGATTTCGAAGGCGGGCGGCACGTACAGAGGGTCGAGAAGATCAAGTCCCTGGAAGGGGATGGTAGAGGCAATCCTGCTGCGTGAGGTAAGCGCTAATCCACTCCTGAGACACCAAGGCTTCGTACCGCTTCGCCTGCGACAAGAACCCAGTCACCATCGGAGGCTGTTCGGACGTCGAGGGTCTCTTGATAGGACTCACCCCGGTGATTAAGAAAGTTGATCATAGCCGACCTCCCTGAGAGGGAGCCCAGGAGGATCCTGGCTTCTCCTCCGGCGTCAGAGACCAGTTTTATGGGAACCCGGAACTCCTGCAGCACATCGCTGGCCTCTACTCTCACCGGCCCAAGGTGCCGTTCAGTCCGAACAAACTCGACCTCCTGAACATCATACCTGGGCATGAACTGCAGTCTTTCCTGAGGTGCCCGTGACATGCGGAAGAAGATGCTCGCAGAGTAAGGGCCGGGAACGGGGCCAGTTGGTTCGAGAGCAGATACGCCGAGCTTCAGCATTCTGCCATGTTCAGTCTGCGCTATCTCAAGGGACCAGTCGTCCGGGAACATCCCTGGCGGGCCCGGATGGTCGAATATGTCTGCGTATGGCTCGCCAGCAACAGCCGGAACGGGCAGGTATACCTCTACGTTGTCCAGCCTCTCTGAAGAACTGATGGTGGCCCAGTAGGTCAGAGTGTATCTGGGAAAGGATATGAACAGGCACCAACCCAGTAGCAGCACCGTCACAACCAGGACTCCTACGGACCTGAAGCTCTTGATTCTCCTCCTGACAGATGGCGCTCCCCACCCGACTATGCACAGGACAAATCCGCCAGCAAGGAAGTTGAAGAGGTACTCCAGCGGTTCAAACTGAGAGACCGGCCACCTCATCAACGTAGTGGCAGTGGTATAGCTCACGAAAAGCAGGAAGCCGGACAAGAACCCGGTCTTCCAGGACGAGAAATACCCGAAGAGGAACGCCCAGAGCGGGAGAAGGCAGAAGAGCATGCTGTGCAACTGAAGAGTGGCGAACGCGCTGGCAAAGCCGACCACCGCGGCTATTATGGGCAGGTAGACGCTTCTGCTTGCCATGACCGCCTGCTTCCATTATGCGCAGCACGGGAAAGGCTGTCAAGCCAATCGCGTGAGACCTAGCAGGCCTTCGGCTATCGGCAGTATTTGCTCAGACCGGCGGCTCTTGAAATATCCGAGATGCGGGGCGAGGCCCGGATCACGTCACGTAGCGGCTTCTCAGGTCACGGGACAATGCAGCGGTGAGTTCCAGCGCCCGCTCTGCCGCCCCGGGTGACAGACCGGCCAGGCCGCAGGAGGGCGTTATCAGGCCCTGGGCTATGATCTGCTTGAACCTGATGCCCTCGTGCGTGAACATGGCCATAGAGTCCTCCA
>PWRA01000099.1 GCA_003556385.1 Dehalococcoidia bacterium
CCACAGCGTCAGCTATAGCTGGCGCCTCAGTTCCTTTTGGGCTCCCGTTCTAACTGCGGAGACGAATCAGCGGACACATAGATGAATAATCCCTTAGATGATGTATAGTCCTTGATCGGGAAGACACTAGTATATGTCGGTGACCTCTGCCTGTCAACCAGGCCACTGCATGTACCGATGATGTTGCCGATGGGTCCTGCTACGAAACATGACCGGTGTTGCTGCTATCAACTGACCTCCGTTCTCGGGCCCTCCAGAAGGCAGCCCACTCCTGCTTGTGCCACATGAGTCGCGCCCGGTCGACGGTTGCGAACGATGCATACTCGGCAATGACGGCTTCAACTCCCTCATCGGTGAGGCCCCGGTCTGCACCGATCAGGAACGCAAGATCCCACATAGGGTCTCCCAGGGCAAAAGTCTCCCAATCGACGATGCATAGACCGCCTGCAACCGGAAGGATATTCTTGGAGAAGTAATCGCCGTGCACGAGCGTGATCCTCTTTCCCCTCGGCGCCCGTCCGCCGGTTGTGCGGTGCTCACGCGGATCCGAGAGCCGGACCAGTTCCTGAAGACGCCTCGAGAGACGCGTCTCCAACAGGTTATGGAGGCGCGCCAGGACGCCGGCGGCGATCACTCTTGTGCCCGAGCCCCACTCAGTTCTGTCGACTTTCTCGTACAGAACCGCAGCATCCCCGCTGGCCACCGCCCATCCCAGCGCAACTGGCGTCGGGATGCCCAGCGCAGGCAGTTCCGCCATGGCCAGGAAGCACTTCTCCGAAGCCAGTTCCGGCGGCAGATTGGTGTTCACTGCGTCAAGTGAACCCGGTCTGAACACGACGAGGATAGCATCCAGTTGGCTGGCATCGGTCTGGCACCTGCAGTCCCAGACCTCTCGTTCGACTCCCTGCCTCAGATTGCGAGCAGCCTTCAGACACACAGGATGATGAGGCAGACAATGGTTCAGCCATCTTTGCAGGCGCTCTTCGAGATCGGTCATCCGCTCCATCGAAACGTGTCCCCTCCAGCGCATCTTCTCAGAGAAAACGGACGTGTCCCCGTTCTGGAGCCAGAAATGCTTCCGACCATCCGCTCAACATGTTGTGCAGACACTCTTTGACAGCAGTAGGCTCATCTCAGGCCAGTCTGACAGTCTCCGTCGAGAACTTGCGTACGATGACCCAGCCTCGTTCCTCCTCAAGGATCTGCGCACCAGCATCGCGAGGGAGGAACTCTAACTGCCAGTCAGAGATGGCTGGTTTTCCCAGCTTCTCGAAACGCTCGCAAAGCAACTTCAGATCCCAATAGAGCGACTCGTCTCCATGCAGAAGAAGCCTATCCCCCTTCACAAGGATGGCACCTTTCTCTTCATCGTAGAGACCACCCATAACACACCTGTCATCAACGATGGCCACGAAGAGGATGAAAGAGAAGGATTCATCCCACTGCTGCTTCCTTCCGAACTCCTGCATCTCCGCAATAACATCAAAGAGGGGATACTCTTCCTTGGGCTCTTTGTTGCGGAGACTATCCTGGAGAGCAAAGGGTATTCTTTGCTCGATGGCAAGCTCTCCTTGAATCGACATGAATCCTGATCCGCCAACAAATCTCCCTATGAGCTTTCCACCGTCCCGCTGCAACCGAACCAGGGGATCTAAGCCTTCCGGCCCGTGCTGGAGGGGAATAAGCATGAATCCGTCGGTTCGAAGTTGCTCGGCCCAGCGGAAGGAAATGTCAGGGCAGCCGACGGTGGCGACGATGCGATCGTATGGCGCATTCTCCGCGAAACCTTGGGCGCCATCCGCGCAGATCACATCGATATCACCATAGCCGGAGCCCCTAAGAAGCCTCCACGTTTGCTCGACAACAGCCTCTTGATTGTCGATTGTTGTAATGCGCCCCTTCCTCCCGACGATCTCCCTGATCAAGGCGGCCGTGTATCCCGTCCCGGCCCCAATCTCCAGGACGTTCATCCCCTCTTCAAGCTCTAGAAGCTCTAGCATCTGGGCTACCAGGAATGGCTGGGAAGTGGAGCTAGGCGGGTCGATTCTCGTCAGCAGAGCACAATCCGAGTAGATGGTCTTCAAAAGCTCAGGGTCTGGGTCTTGTGCATCGAAGTCTCTTCTCCTCAATCGTGCTCCAGCATACTCATACGGTCCTCCCTCCGAGTCAGGCAGGTAGAACCATTCCACAAGCTTGTGCCGCTCAACCCGCGAGAAGGCCCGCTCGACCTGCCTGCTCTTGATCGCCCCTTTCTCCTTGAGCTCCCTAACATACTGCCTAATCATATCTGGAATCTCCTGTGCCATGGTGCCACAATAGGGACACGTCCATTTTTCTACAACAGCGCACACTTCGTCAAGGCCGATTACCTGTCCTGCCACCCACAACGAGCGGCGACATGCGGTGCGAAAATGGACGTGCCCCTATTTTGCTGCGCGCCATCCTCTGGCTGGGTCCCGCAGGCCTTCACGGCCGCTGTCAGGTGCTGCTGTGATCCTGTGTGCTAGCACCCTCTTCGTCCTTGAGAGTCCCGTACACGATCATGGTGTGATATTCTCCGTCCTTTATCACGTGATCAACCAGGGTGCCCTCTTTGTGCATGCCGGCCTTTTGCATGACGCGGCCTGATGCAGGGTTGCACTCCATATGTGTACAGGTGATCTTGTGGTAGTTCATAGCGCGAAAACCATACCTGATCATGGCGATCGCCGCCTCGGTACAATAGCCGTTACTCCAATAGGGCACCCCGTTCCAGTATCCAAGCTCGGCACGGTTGTGCCTCGGACTGGCCCCCAATCCTACGGCGCCGATCAGCAGGCCGTCCGCCTTCAGCGTGATTGCCAGGTCCACCCCGTCGCCCCCGTAGAACTTAGCGGCGTGGGTCGAGATCCACCTCTCAGCCATTCCGTCCTCGTACGGATGCGGGATATTGAGGGTCGTCTTGTATATCTCGTATGCCCCGGCTAGCTCTTTGACCCTGGGGGCATCGCTGATCTGAAACGGCCGCAGGACCAGTCTTTCTGTCTCAATCGTCGGTGGGTGGTTCAAGGCACTCTCCTTACTTGATACTCGGGCACGGATCCGTCAGCCCCCTCCACAGAATCCACTTGGTTGTCTTACCGGGCATCGTGCGTCTGCTCCAGCTTCAGTAGTTTTTCCTTCAGGGTCAACCCGCCGCCGTATCCGCCGGGGCCTCCATCGCTCCCGATGATGCGATGGCAGGGGACGATTATCGCGATGGGGTTTACCTTGCAGGCACTGCCCACAGCGCGGGCGGCCCTCTCATTGCCTATGCGTCGTGCTATCTGTGAATAGGTTGCCGTGGCCCCGTAAGGCACTTCCATCAACTCTCTCCACACCCTGCTCTGGAAGTCGGTTCCCACCATGAGCAGAGGAATGTCGAACTCCTTTCTCCTCCCACTGAGATACTCGTCGATCTGTCGTATAGCCTCCTGGAGGACGGCATCGTCCTGCTCTATAAACGTGGCATTCAGCCGCCTCGCGATCACCCCGCCAGCCTCTCTTCTCGTCTCCCTGTCCCCGAAGCCGAGCAGACAGAGCCCGCCGTCGCACGAACCGAGTACCAGTTCACCGATCTCAGTGCGGTGTACTTGAGTCCTTATCTCGCTCATCCTAGTCTATCCCAGGCCCCACTATGTGCCAGTGCATGTGAGGAGTCACGCCGGGTGCGCAGGCGTTTGCGCGCACATAGAATCCCGTGACGTCGAGACCTAGCTGGCGGGCCACTGACTGGATCGCCTGCATCATGGAGGACAGCAACGCGCCGTCCAGCGCCAGCGGGTCCATAAGCGATGCCACATGCTTCTTCGGGATGACCACCACGTGTATCTCGGCCTGCGGGTGAGGGTGGTGAAAAGCCAGTACGTGCTCGTCTTCCCATACCTTTCTGATGTCGATCTTACCGGATAGAACGTCTTCGCAGTACCAGTCTCGACGTGCCATGTCTCGTTCGTCCTCTCTATGCCCGCACTGACGACTCACCTCGTCTATGCGCCCGGTACTCAGCCTACCCTAACCTCTCGCCTGATGTGACCAGCAGTGCACTCTATTACTGCGCGGCAGCAGTTGTCAAGGCATACTCCGCTTCAGGGCGAGCCGGACATCACGTATTCGCCTCTTCGGGCAAATCGAAGGGAGCTTTCTCGCCCGTCTTGCGCGCCACGACCATGAACTCGATCTCGTCTAGATCGATGGCCCCTCTTTCCCAGTCGCCGCCCCATATGTTGAGGACGGACATGCCAGCCATGCGGAGCAGCAAGCGTAACTCGGGCGGTACGAAGGCCCGCGCCTCCTACATCTCGAACACTGCCGGACACCCCCGGCAGGGAGACATGAATGAAGGGCATTCCTGGCAGGAGCTGCCGCACGGTACGCTGGCCGCGTAGCCGGTCGTGAACCGGTAGTCCGGCAGCAGCTCTTCCCAGTTGTGGATTCGCGTGAATCGCACTGCTCTTGCCCCAATAAGCCCCGGTTCCCTGACCAGCGAGTTATTGTCTTCCGAGAAGTCACCGTGGCGTTGTCCTTTTAGCTCAACGGCGAGGACGAACACCTCGTTCTCGTTCGGCCCCTTCGATATGACTCGCCAGTTCGGGCACCCGGAGAACCGCGAGATGATTCTGCTCGCTTCGTCGGCATTCGCCATCTCAAAGAGGTACGCGCCGCACATCATCTCTCGCGGGTCGGTTATCGTTTTCACGTTTGGCCTGTCTCTTCTGTGCCTGCTGTCTTTGCGGGTTGCTATAAGTCTTCTGGAGACAAGCAATGTATAGCCGGCCGGCACGGATTGTCAAGCATCCTCTCGGTCCTCGGGATCATCATTGTTGGCTGGCCAGTCTGAATTCCCATGGGTCGCCCAGACGTCGGGCCATCTCCTCCATGCTGAGGCCAAACCACCTGGACACGTTGGCCACTTCCTGGGCAAGGGTCACGCCGAAGATCCCGGGATCGTCAGAACATATGGCCAGGTTAACACCCGATGCGTACAGTTTGGGAAACGGGTGGGCCTTTACGTTGGGGACGCCACCAATGCAGAGATTGGAGGTGGGGCACGTCTCGATAACCGTCCCCAGCCGGCAAAGGTCATCCAGCACATAGTCCTGGCGTCGTGAGACCTGGTAGAGCCTGTCCTCGTCATACGGCCGCGTGATAAGATGCTCCGGGTCCTCACCTGCCAGCCGGTCCAGTTCCTCCTCCAGGGCTCTTTCACGGATGCCAACACCGCACCTGGAAAGCCCCCGGGCATGGGTAAGGTCGTAGCGTATCTGGTCCATCCTCTCCCCCGCGCTCTCGCCCTGGTGGGCGCCCTCCCGTCTCCCTACGGCCACCAGCGGGTCTATCCCCAGTGCGATGCAGTGGGCAAGCCGCCTGGCCCCGTATAGCGCGCTCTCATGACACCAGCGTACGGCGCTCTCCAGCGACAGATCAAAGAAGCTCTCTCCTATATGAACAACGGGTTCAACGACAGACCCGGGGTGTAGTCTGTTGTCTTCGGCTATGCGGTGGTAAAACGCTGCCAGGTTCTTGGGAGGTATCTCCCGGCCGGAAAAATCTACACCCACGATAGTATCCGACAGGTCGGGTTTCTCGTCGATCAACTCGCGAACGTCCATGTAGGAACTGACAGGATGGCGGCCATCCAGGCGTATGATGTACCTGGCCGTGAACTCTTCATCCGAGGCATCGCGGAGGAACCTGGCATACCGTCCATGCCAGTCCTTAAACTCCTGCCCCCGGGCCGCAAAGGCGTTGCGATACTCAACGTACGTCAGCCCCTCCGCCCTGTGGTGCTCGACGATGGGCGCCAGGATGGGCTGGTGCTGGTCCGTGTCCAGGTGATATCCGGCTGCCGCCACGGGGAAGTACGATTTGGTATCGAACTCCTCGAACCTGCCCCCGGGATGCCATCTGTACACTGCCACCTCTCTTATCTCGTCCAGCGAACCTGTGGCCAGGGCCCGCTCAAACATGGCAATGGGATCCGGTCTCACTCCGAAGACACTCTCGTAGCGGTCCAGAAACCCGAACCTGTTCCAGTCGACGTCGCTGTAGCTGTCCCTTACCATGTATAGAAGGTCCTCAGGATGGTAACAACCGACGGTGTGAACGTGAAGCTCAGTCTTTGAAAGCCTGCTCTGGTCCATGAAAGCCTCTGCCTATATGTCCTTTCCTGGCCTGCCGCCTGTGTAGGTGCCTCTGTTTCTGCCAGGGATACGCGATCTACAGCCACGGCACCGGCGGTCAAGGACCTCGTCGATCACCGGACCCGGAGTGGGCGGTGCTCACTCCTTCCGGCAGACGGAAAAGCCCGTCTTCGTCACACGGAAGTGCATGGACTGCGACCACGGCGGAACAGGGTAACGGGCCGTAGACGTGGGGAAAGAGCTCCCGTTCCCCTTCCGGCTTCTCATTGATGACCCCGCATCCTACCATTGACGGCTCGATCTCCAGAAGAACCAGGCCGACCCGTCCGCGAAACAGAGCGTTGGCCACACTCGGAACCTGCGCCGCATAAGAGCAGTGGATGAAGCGATCATGGGCGAAACTCTGCGGCACGTATGCTCCGAGCCGCTTCGCTCCTTGCCACTCCGCATCGGCTGTAATGTGGAAGATCCGTGTCATGGTCAGCCTGAGTATCTGTAGCAGCCGGCATCAGCTGCGGCGTTGCGGCATGATGCGGTGCATACCGTTGTGGGAGGCCGCCGGGCTGGCCCCCATGACCCGGGCGAACTCGGTCAGCGACCGTACCTCGTAGTCCGGCACGATCCCGGTCTCGTTATCCCTTCCGTCCCGGTTCAGCCATACCGAGACGGCTCCGACGCGGTTGGCTCCGGCCACATCGTCCTCCAATGAGTCACCGATGTGGACAAGCTCGGCCGGTACACAGCCGGCCTCCCTGCAGGCGGCATGGAAGATGGCGGCGTCCGGTTTCTCCACCCCGACATCGGGCGCGAACACGACAAACCGGAAATGGTCCGATAGCCAGCAGCGGTCCGGAAACCCCATCCCGTTTGAGAGCAGTCCCAACACATAATTGTCCCTCAGACCCTCAAGGCAAGACAGCACGTCCGGGTAGAGGTCGATGTCCTCGTACCTGTGCTTTCGGTACAGGTCGTTCAGCTCGCGGGCCAGGGTTTCGTCCGGGCAGCCCGTGACCTCCAGGGTTCTCTGGAAGCCACGAAGCCGGATCTCCTGAAGGTCTACTGCCGTTCCCTTTAGACCGGCCGCGATCTCGTCCCGTATCCGGACCATCATGTCGACCGTCAGTTCTTCAGTGCGGCGGCCGGGGACCCGACTGCGGAGCA
>PWRA01000001.1 GCA_003556385.1 Dehalococcoidia bacterium
CCCGCTCATGACGGAGAAAAGGTGACCGCCGAGTTCACCCCCGGGGAGTTCCATCAGGGATGGAACGACGCCATCCACGGCGGCATCCTGTATACACTGCTTGACGAACTGGCTTTCTATGCCATGCTCTGCCGAGGGGTCGAATTTGGCGTAACCGCCAGGAGCGACGTACGATTCAGGAAGGTAGCGCCCGTCAATGAACCGCTCCGGGCAACCGCCTGGGTCACCAAACTGACAACGAGGCTGGTGGAAGCTAAGGCGATGCTCACCCTCAAGGATAACACGATCATAGCCGAGGGCGACCTGCTATATTACGTCTGGAGAATGTCGCAGAGGGTAGTCCTGTGGGATATGGACGGGGTTATTGTCGATTCCGGTCCGTACCATTTCGCCGCCTGGCAGGATACCTTCGCCGGGAAGGGCAGATCCTTCACCAGAGATGATTTTGCCGCGCTGTTCGGGGCCCGCAACGATTTCATTATCAAGAGAGTCATGGACGGCGACCTTACAGCCGGGGACGTCGAGGCCATCGCTGATGAGAAGGAAGAGCGCTTCCGACAGAAGGCCGGGGGGAACATCAAGGCTTTTCCGGGAGCAGTAAGACTGCTGAACGACATAAAGAATGGAGGTTTCAGGCTGGGCCTGGTCTCCTCGGCACCCAGGGAGAACATCGATCTGGTCATTCAGGAGCTTCACCTGGAAGAGATGTTTGACTGTATCGTCTTCGGTCGGCAGGTCCCGGAAAGCAAACCCAGTCCTCAGATATATCTTGTCGCCGCCGAGAGGCTGGCAGTGGCTGCCGGCGATTGCATAGTAATCGAAGACTCACCCCTGGGGATCAAAGCTGCCAAGGCTGCTGGCATGAGGTGCCTGGCGGTAACCAATACGCACCCCAAACCAGTGTTGAAAGAGGCCGACAGAGTGGTTGACTCTCTAGAAGACATCGACTTGGTCACACTGCTCATAAGGGTCTAGAAAGGAGCTAACTGACAATGGAGAGGACTCTAGTGCTTATCAAACCGGACGCCGTACAGAGGGGACTGACGGGCGACATTATCTCTCGACTGGAAAGGACGGGTCTGAAGATCGTGGCTATGAAGATGCTTCATATGGACGAAGCACTGGCACAGCGTCACTATTCTGTTCACAGAGGGAAAGCCTTCTTTGATGACCTGGTGAGCTTTATCACTTCCGGGCCGATCGTAGCCTTCGCCTTGCAAGGTAACAACGCCGTGGAGATAACCCGCAAGCTGATGGGAGTGACTGATCCGGCAAAAGCGACTAGCGGCACTATCAGAGGCGACTTCGGCATCGATATCGGGCACAACCTGGTGCACGGCTCCGACTCACTGGAAACCGCCTCCAGTGAAATAGGTCTGTTTTTCTCACCAGAAGAAATCGTCAGCTATGACCGAAGCCTTGATGTGTGGATCTACTGAATCCTGACCACCGGGATGGCCTTGTCCCAGACCCGGTCCAACTGGTAGTAATCACGCTCCAGGGGAGCGAATATGTGGACAAGGACAGAGCCGAGATCGATCACCATCCAGCCGGAGTCGGCAGTCCCTTCATTATGATGGAGCACGACTCCCTTGCTCTTCAGAGTTTCACTGATGTCGCGCCAGATGGCCTCGATATGCCTTTTGGTATCTCCGGTGGCTATCACGAAGTAGTCTGCAAACGCACACAGACCCCGAACATCGAGCAGGGCGACATTCCTCGCTTGCTTCTCAGAAGCAAGCTCCGTCGCCAGACGCGCTATTTCCTCCGCTTCCAGAAAGGTGACAACCTCCTGATTTTATTATACCACTTATGTCCAGGTCTGACTACAACGCAACGAGCTTGTCTGGTGTCTGTTGAACGAGGTGGAACACTGGCGGGGTCCGAGAGGCTGCCTACAACGTAACACGATTTGCCGCACACAGAACCGCGTTTTTCATTCTATGATATATTTGCTATACTAGCACAGGTGAAGCATCATGCAAGCTAAATGGTGGCGTAGTGGCTTCTTCTATCTCCTGCTCTTGGGAGCAATAGTGGCGCTGGTGCTGGTTGCGGTGCCCCGGGAGAGGCCCGAGGAGATACGTACATCCGAGTTCATTATCAAGGCAAAACCCTCAGTGGTGAACGGCGAGTTGGTGCCGCCTCAGATCGATACCATTGAGCAGGATGGGGATACGCTCATCGGCCTGAAGGATGGCGAACCCAGGTTCAAGTCCTTTTTTGATGGTAGCACCGCTGAACTGCGCGATTACCTGGAAAAGGAAGGCGTAATCGTGGGCCCGGACGGAATAGCGATCGACGTCAAAGAAGGCGGCGTCGACTGGGGCATTATAGCCCTGCAAGTCATCGTACCGATCCTTTTGCTCGGGGCGTTGTTCTACTTCTTGTTCTTCCGGGCCGCGCGCGGGGCCGGCACACAGGCTTTCAATTTCAGCAAGAGCCGCGCACGGTTGACTCTTGAGAACAGACCTGATGTTACTTTCGCCGACGTTGCGGGGGCGGAAGAAGCGAAGGAGGAGGTACAGGAGATAGTGGAGTTCCTCAAGGCTCCCACCAGGTTCCAGACTCTTGGGGGACGCATACCCCGGGGAGTGCTCATGGTAGGGCCGCCGGGAACAGGCAAGACTCTGCTTGCGAAAGCTATAGCGGGGGAGGCCAGGGTACCCTTCTACTCCATCAGCGGCAGCGAGTTTGTCGAGATGTTTGTCGGCGTCGGCGCCTCGCGGGTCAGAGATTTGTTCGAGCAAGCGAAACGCAATGCTCCCTGTCTCCTGTTCATTGATGAAATCGATGCAGTGGGGCGACACCGTGGCGCCGGCTTAGGCGGAGGACACGACGAACGGGAGCAGACCCTGAACCAGATTCTGGCCGAGATGGATGGCTTCGATACCAGTGTCAACGTGATCGTGATGGCTGCTACCAACCGGCCCGACATCCTCGACCCCGCCCTACTCCGTCCCGGCCGTTTTGACCGTACGGTCGTTATCGACCTACCCGACATAAAGGGCCGCAAGGCCATTCTGGAGGTACACGCCAAGGGCAAGCCGCTGACCAAGGAAGCAAACCTTGAGACTATAGCTAAGGGAACCCCGGGGTTCAGCGGCGCCGACCTCGCCAATCTGATCAATGAAGCTGCAATCCTGGCTGCCCGGCGCAATCGGAAGGATATCACGCTAAAGGAGCTTGAGGACGCTGCCGACCGCACCATGGCCGGACCGGAGAGAAAGAGCCGGGTAATAAGCAAGAGAGAGAAGGAGATAATCGCCTACCACGAGAGCGGGCATGCCTTGACTGCCAAACTGTTGCCTAATGCCGACCCGGTGCACAAGATCTCTGTTGTCGCACGGGGTGTCAGTGGAGGCTGGACTCGCTTTCTGCCCGCTGAAGATCGCTATCTATGGACCAAGTCTCAGTTCGATGACAGGCTGACGGTAAGCCTTGGCGGGCGCGTCGCCGAGGAGATCGTATTCGGAGATGTGAGTACCGGTGCTCAGAATGACCTGGAGCAGGCAACCAAGCTGGCCCGCAGAATGGTCGTCGAGTATGGAATGAGTGAAAAGCTTGGGCCTCGGACATTCGGTCAGAAGCAGGAACTGGTCTTCCTCGGACGTGAGATCAGCGAACACAGGGATTACGGGGATAAGATAGCCGACGAAATCGATGCCGAGGTGCATTCCATCATCCAGCGGGCCTACGATACCGCCAGGAACCTCCTCACCGAAAACAAGGAAAGGCTGGAACACCTGGCCAGAGAGCTCATCGCGCGGGAAACTCTGGATGAACCTGAGCTTGACAAGATATTCGAAGACCTGGCTCCACAGCCCACCGGCAGCTAGGTCAAGGGCCTGAGGGCCCGGCCCGGAGATCGTCTAGCATATCCTCGGCAGCAACTCGCCCGATAGCATATCAAGGATTCGAGAGGGACCGAGCCTAGTCCTTATCATCACCTTGCCCGGGTGCTCCGACGTTACTTCTCCGATGATGGCGGCGTCTCTGCCGTAATTACTTCGCTTCATCTCAGCCAGGACCGAATCGGCATCCCCGGGATCGACCACCGCCACCAGCTTTCCCTCGTTAGCCACATACAGAGGATCCAGACCTAGCAGGTCGCAGGCCGCCCTTACCTCTCCTCTCACCGGTATCGTAACCTCCTCCACAATAATGCCCACTTCTGATTGCCGGGCGAGTTCGTTGAGGGTAGTCGCCAGCCCGCCCCTGGTCGGATCTCGCAGGCAGTGAATCCTCGGAGAGATCTCCAGCATTCCAGCAACCAGTCCGTTCAGCGGAGCGCAGTCGCTCTCGAGTGACATGGAGAACTCCAGTCCTTCACGCTGACTCATTACGGCGATGCCATGGTCGCCGACGGTGCCGCTCAGCAACACCTTGTCGCCGGCCCTGGCGTTGGCTCCTGCGATATCGACTCCTGGAGAGACCGTGCCCACTCCTGAAGTCGTGATGAACAGCTTATCGGCTTGTCCCCGGTTGACCACTTTGGTATCGCCCGCAATGATACTGACCCCCGCTTCTTGTGCGGCTTCCTTTATCGATCGCATTACCTGTTCCAGCTCGCTCAAGAGAAAGCCTTCTTCTATTATTGCCGCGAGGCTCAAGTAGAGTGGCCCGGCTCCGCTCATAGCCAGGTCGTTCACCGTGCCGCATACGGCCAGCCTGCCTATGTCTCCGCCCGGGAAGAAGATGGGATTCACCACATAGCTGTCGATGGTGAAAGCCAACCGCCCGCTGGCTTCAAAGACTGCCGAGTCGTCCAGCTTATTCAGTTCTTGATTGGCCACGAATGGGAGCAGCGTCTTCTCTACCAGTTCGTGACTAAGTCTGCCGCCGCTGCCGTGGGCCAGGAGAATGCTGTCACCCATAGATCAGCCTCACGTCTTGCTCTCAAACCCCTGTGAAATATCCGGATACCCGTACTGATGGTAGGCAGCGCACGCGCCTTCGCTTGAGACCATGCACGGACCCACGGGGCGCTCCGGAGTGCAGAGCTTGCCGAAGAGCTCACAGTCAGACGGTGTGGTTGTGCCACGGATTACGTCCCCACAACGACACCCCTGCGGTTCTCTTGGCGGCTGAAGACTAACCGGGAAAGCCTTCTCGGCATCGAATCGCCCGTATTCCTCTCTCAGCGCCAGGCCGCTATCTGGAACGATACCGATGCCCCGCCAGTTAGCATCACCGACTTCAAAAACCTCATCCATCAGTTCCCGCGCTTTCCTGTTTCCGTCGGCAGTCACTCCCCGCGAGTAAGCTATCTCGACCCCGGGCGTGCCGCCTTCAACCTGCTCAACGAGTCTGTCCACGGATAACAGGATATCGAGCGGCTCGAATCCTGAGATAGCGCAAGCAACTCCATAGTCCCGGGGGATGAATGCGTACGGTGCGGAGCCGATGACGACACTGACGTGTCCCGGACAGATGATGCCATCCAGTTGAATCTCGCCCGAGTCAAGCAAAGCCTTCATTACCGGGGGAGTAAGCTTATTCAGGGACAGCACACGGAAGTTCGTCGTCTCTTCGCGGCGTGCCTTCAGTATGGAGGCAGCTATAGTCGGGGCGGTGGTCTCGAAGCCGATCCCGACAAAGATGACCTCTTTCTCAGGATTGGCTCTTGCCATCTCTATGGCATCCAGAGCCGAGTACACTATCCGCACATCTGCTCCCTCCGCTTTCGCCTGCTGCAGACTAGAGGCGCTGCCGGGCACCCTCATCATGTCGCCAAAGGTAGTGACGATGACACCGGGCAAACGGGCCAGCGCAATGGCCTTGTCCAGATCAGCAGTTGCGGTAACGCAGACGGGGCAGCCCGGCCCCGACCTCAACTCCACTCTTGCGGGTACCAACTGGCGAATCCCATATCGCAATATGGCATGCGTGTGACCGCCACAGAATTCCATCAACCTTATGGACCTGGTGGAGCGCCTGGCGATCTGATCTGCTAGCCCCTTCGCTAGCCTGCTATCCTGGTACTCGTCAATGAACTTCACTTAGATCTGCGATTTCTTGCAGGAGCCTCAGAGTTTCCTCGGCCTCGGCCTCGTCTACAACACCTATGGCGTACCCCGTATGGAGGAGTACGTAGTCCCCCACTTTCGCCTCCGGGGTCAGTGCGATGCTGACACGTCGCCTGACTCCGGCGATCTCCGTTTCTGCTTCATCCCCGGCTATGGAGACAATCCTTACCGGCACTGCTAGACACATGGCTTGTCACATTGTAGCTCAAGTTCACATACAATACAAACCGCGCCGCTACACCGGAATCGATGACCCCGCATCACCACAAGAGCAAGAGCTTACGGAGACCGACCCTGAGCATATCACCGGGCACTCGCCAGACGATTGTGGCATCCGGTCAGTCGAAGAGGGGCCAGTATCAGTCAGGGATGATCTATGGGAGAGACCAACCTAGGGCATGCCCAGCAGTAGTATGACCAGCCCCACCACGAGCATCGTGATGCCCAGAGCTAGTAGGCCGATCAACACCTTCATGCTCACATGTATAGCCCTCCTCCGGTGGCTGGCATAGTTTGGTGGAAGGATAGCAGACGGAAGGAGAAGATGATAGAGCAACTCTTCGCCAGGCGACGACGGCGACTACTCAGTCCTCGCGAGGATCACCGTGAGACAGGCACGGTGAAGGAAAAACGACTACCCTTTCCCGTTTTGCTCCTAGCTTCGATCTTCCCACCGTGCGCTTCCACCAGGCGCCTGGCAATAGTAAGTCCCAGACCGCTGCCCCCCGTGGCCCTGGTGCGCGACCTGTCCACTCTGTAGAAGCGCTCGAAGATATTGGGCAAATCCTCCCGGGGAATACCCTCGCCGGTGTCCGATACACTGATCTCCACCCAGTTACCTTGCCTTATAGCGGCCACCGTGACGGTGCCTCCACTGCGGGTGTGAGCGACGGCATTCTCCAGCAGGTTATGGAGCACCTGGCCTATTCGTTGCCAGTCGATGCTTACCGGCGGCAACCCGTCGGGCAAGTGCAGCGACAGTGATAACCCTTTCGCCGTCATCTGCGGCTGCCACGCAGCCAATGTCTGGTTTATCAGCCTGGCGATGTCCTCGGCCTGATATACGAGTTTGAGTTCGCCCGCCTCGGCGAGGCTTAGCTCCTGGAGTTCATCAACCAGTCGGGAGAGCAGAGCTACCTCCTCATTCAGCGAGCCGACAGTGGCCACGTCCGGCGTCATCACCCCATCGTGGATTGCCTCCAGATATCCACGAACATTGGAGAGAGGGGTCCTCAACTCGTGAGCCACGTCAGCAACGAGGTTGCGCCTGAGTTGCTCAGCATGCTCGAGATCGGAGGCCATAGCATTAAAGGCCTCCGCCAGTTCCTGGACTTCGCCTCGCTCCCTTAGCTGCACCCGCTGAGATAGCTCGCCGCGTCCCAGTCGCCTGGCCGTCACGGCAAGGGCACGAATGGGCAAGGACATTCTTCGCGACAGAACAAAGGTCCACGCCAGCGCAATGCCGACTGCCAGCAAGATGCCCCATAGCAGAAACCGGTTTATTGCCTCGGCTAGTGTTTGTGGCGAAGCGCCTCCTTCTCCTATCAGCAGGTCCGAACCGATATAGAGTCGCAACGTGATCTCCTCTTCCCAGTCTTCGGAGTATACCGAGAAGAGGCTACTCAGATACGGGTCGGGGGATTCAGGCTGGTACTGCTCCCCCGCACTGAGTTCCTCCTCTGAATCGGCTATGACCAGCCCACCAAAGTCAGTCAGGATAATACGTGTCTCGTATTCACGAGACCTGTTACCCACCACAGATTGAACGCCCTCCCAGCTCCACTGCCGCCTGAAATGGGAGGAGACTATATCCTGAGTTTCAAGCATATAGATCTGCTTTCTGATCGCCTCATAGCGCTCCAGTTCGCCGGCTATGCTCCGGCTAACAAAGAGATACACGGTGCCGGCAGTCACCACTATAACCAGTGTGAAGGCGATAAGTAGGCGGAACCACAAGCTATGTATCACTCGGTTCCTCCCAGACAAACTTGTAGCCAGCTCCATACACCGTCTTTATGTGCCTGGGGTGGCTGGGACTCGGCTCGATCTTTCGGCGCAGATTGAGGATGTGGACATCGATCGTCCGATCGAACCCCACGAAGTCATACCCCAGAGCCTTTTCGATGAGGTCTCCCCGGCTGAAGACCCTTCCCGGCTCTCTCGTCAGGACCCCCAGAAGCTTGAACTCCACGTCCGTCAACAGCAACGGTCTGGCGGCAAGGAATGCCTCGCGCCTGGCAAAATCCATAGTCAGCTCACCATGCTTAATCTCTGTCGGCCCGCGCTCGCCGGGAAGACGCCTGAGCACCGCTCCTACTCGGGCAGCCAGTTCCCTGGGGCTAAAAGGTTTTGTCACATAGTCATCTGCTCCCAGGCCCAGTCCCACCAGCTTGTCCTGATCCGTGGTCCTGGCAGTGAGCATGATGATCGGGACGTCGCACTCATGTCTAAGAGTGCGACATATCTCAAGGCCGTCGATGTCGGGCAGCATAAGATCAAGAACGATGAGCTCCGGGCCGCTCTCCCGTGCTATACGCAGTGCCTCAACACCGTCATAAGCGGTAAGAACCTCGTAACCGTCTTTGTCGAGGTAGAGCTTCACCAGTTCCACGGTCTTCGCATCGTCATCCACCACCAAGACCCTCTTGCCTGTCAACTCAAGCCTCCTGGCAGCCGTTCACGGCACTATCTTATACCGGAAATGTTAACAGATTGTTAACATAGCATGCCGCCCTCGCTACACATATTAATAGCGTTTGATGACCATTATGTCAATTCTCAGACGCCGTATGCACAGTCGAGCACCGGCCACGAAACTCTCGCTTAACGCATTGGGATTGACACGAGGGCACGTGCGGGCTATAATCGCCTCTGGAACGAGACATAGTAAATGGAAACAAGATCATCAGATCCAGACGATAGGAACCGACAGACTGCCGTTCCCGTTCGACGGAGGTGGGGGTTGTGCTAGCATGAGTCTCTAACTGAGGCATGTGCGCCCCACGTCCGGCCGGACGTGGGGTTTTTTCTTTGTTCGTAACATGAGCGAGGAGATTCACGACAGGCAACCAGAGGAAGTCCTGGACGAAGAGACGTTCAGGGAGTTGCTGGAGAACAGACACTACAGAGCGCTGCGGGAGAGGCTGGTAGCTCTCGACCCTTCCGACATCGCTGACCTCCTGGCAAGCGCACCCGCCGACAAGGAGGTCATCACCTTCCGCCTCCTGCCCAAGGATCTCGCCGTCGATGTCTTCGACGAGATGGACGGCGCTCTCCAGGACCGCCTCCTCGAGGCCTTCAGCGACCAGGCAGCCAGAAACCTCCTCGAGGCAATGCCACCCGACGACCGCGCCGAGTTGCTCGACGAAGTCCCAGCCAAGGTAGCACGTAGACTCCTGCAGATACTCTCTCCCGACCAGCGCCGCCTCACCATGCGACTGCTGGGCTACGAGGAAGGAACAGCCGGACGGGAGATGACTCCCCTCTTCGTCGACCTCCACGGCGATATGACCGCCTCACAGGCACTGCAGAGAGTCAGGCGACTCGCCATCAACCGCGAAACCGTATATGAGTGCTACGTCATGGACCGCCGGCGTCATCTCATCGGCACGGTCTCGCTCAAGGACCTGGTCATCGCCGCCCCCGATGCCAGGGTTTCCGACATCATGACGCCCGAACCACCCTTCGTATATACCCACACCGACCGCGAGGAAGCGGCCAGAGAGCTCCGCGAGCACGAACTCCTGGCCATTCCCGTCGTCGATGCAGAACGCCGACTCGTCGGTATCATCACCTATGACGACGTGGTCGACATCGTCGAGCAGGAGGCCACCGAAGACATCTATCGCTTCGGTGCTGTACCGGGCACGGAGCGAGGCTACTTCGCCAGCCGCATCCTCAACGTGGTGCCACGGCGGGGCGTATGGCTCCTCCTCCTCATCGCGATCAATATGGTAACTGCTCGTATTATCGCCGAACAGGAGGAACTGCTGGACGTGGTATGGGTACTGGCTTTGTTCATCCCGTTGCTGATTGATACCGGGGGTAACATAGGATCCCAGTCGGCCACCGTCGTTATTCGTGGCCTGGCTACCGGGGAGGTGAAACCGAGGCGGGCTCTAGCCGTAGTCTTACGGGAGGCCAGGATAGGCGCTATCCTGGGTGTGGCCCTTGGAGCAGTTGCCCTGGGCATGGCTTATTTCCTTGGCCGCGACCTGCGGGTATCTATCGTAGTGTCCACAACACTGGTGGGCATCTCCATCATGGCAACCCTGGTGGGCGGAGCTTTACCATTCCTTCTTCGTCTGCTCAAGCGCGACCCGGCCCTGGCGTCAGCCCCTTTCATAACTAGTATAATGGACATATTCGGGGTGGCGCTTTACTTCTGGATTGCGCACATGATAGTGGGACTCTAATTGGCTCGAGTAGTCTGCCCCGCAGGAGACCGGAGTGCTCCCCGGGATGACAGCAAGGGACACAAGACGACAAATCTAGAAGCGCCGAAGACCCACAGAAGGAGTTGGAAATGGAACGATTACAGAAGCTGCGAGCGTCTATGGCCGAAAGGGGACTGGACGGCATCCTGGTGTGCCAGCCGGAGAATCGTCGCTATCTATCAGGGTTCAGCGGTTCCTCTGGATGGCTGCTCATCTCGGGAAAGGAGGCCTTTCTAGCCACCGATTTCCGCTACGTCGAGCAAGCGAAGGCGGAGTCGCCCGGGTTCGGTGTCATACAGACAAAGCGGGAGTTACGCGATTGGTTCCCCGGCCTTGTGTCCGACATGGGAGTGCACAAACTGGGCTTCGAAGCGGATTTCGTGTCGTACGATGGCCATCAGAAACTCGATGACGCACTGAAGACTGCGCAGGTCGTCCTCGAACTCGAGCCCACAACCGGCCTCGTGGAGACCCTTCGTTCCATCAAAGAGGTGGAGGAACTGGAACTGATCTCAAAGGCCGTGGAGCTAGGCGATGCGGTCTTCCAAAAGGCCCGGGATATCATCCGGCCGGGCATAACAGAGAAGGAGGCAGCCTGGGAGATAGAGAAGCTGCTACGCCAGGGAGGGAGTGAGGGCGTCGCCTTCGAGATCATCGTGGCTTCCGGCCCGAACGGTGCCCTGCCCCACGCCCGACCGACAGAGAAGAAGATAGTATCCGGTGAACCGGTGGTCATAGATATGGGAGCCAGAATCGGAGGCTATTGCAGTGACCTCACCCGGACCCTATTCCTTGGCCAAGCGGATAGGAACATGCGGAAGACCTACGACATAGTCCTCGAAGCGCAGATGGCCGCAATAGAGGGAGTAACCTCGAGCATGGAGGCTACGCAGGCGGATCAACTTGCCCGGGGCGTCATCGAACGGGCCGGCCACGGAGATCAGTTCGGGCATGGCCTGGGACATGGGGTAGGGCTGGCCGTCCACGAACTGCCGACTGTCGGTCCGGCCTCTACCGGTACACTCGCCGAGGGCATGGTTTTCACCGTTGAACCGGGAATCTACCTGCCGGGGCTCGGTGGTGTTAGAATTGAGGATATAGTGGTCCTGCACGATGGCAAAGCCAGGGTGCTTACCGGGGCAGCCAAGGATTTGCCATCATGAACCCTGCAAGAAAGAGAGGCTATTAAGATGATTGATGCCGGCGAACTAAGAAAGGGAGCGGCCATAGAGCTGGATGGCGCAATATACGTGGTTCTGGAATACCAGCACGTCAAGATGCAGCAAAGACAGCCTGTAGTCAAACTCCGACTCCGTGACGTTCGCACCGGGAACGTAGCCGAGCGCAATTTCCAATCCGGCGACAAGGTCACACCCGTACTACTGGAGCACCGCCCGGCGCAGTATCTCTACAGCGACGGCGATCTCTACTACTTCATGGATAACGAGAGTTACGAGCAGATCATGTTGACTTCCGCTCAGATCGGGGAGGGCACGAACTATCTTAAGGAGGGTCAGGTACTGGAGATTCTGACCAGCAAGGGCGAGACCGTGACCGTCGAAATGCCCATTTCCGTGCAGCTCCAGGTCGTGGAGACGGAGCCCGGCTTCAAAGGAGATCGAGCCACGGCGGGCACCAAAGCAGCTAAGCTGGAGACAGGAGCGACGGTTCAGGTCCCCCTGTTCATCAGCACAGGCGATACCATCAAGGTCAACACCCGCACAGGCGAATACCAGGAGAAAGCGGGCTGATAGCGCTGAGCCACCATCCGTTATCCGCAGTGGCGGCTTCCTAGCTGCGGCATGCTTCACACAAGGCCAAACACACTAGGACGAGACGCTCGGTGAATCTGATATAATCAGGCATGGGCGAGGCGCCGGATTGTCTGGCCGCCGAGGTAATACCCAGCCGGGTAGATGTGTGTGCCCGCGATTGCAGCAGCAATCGAGGCAAGACCGGCTGCCAGGCAACGACGATAGGTAGGCCAGTTGATAAGAGCCGATTTACACATTCATACCTGTTACTCAATTGACTGTCTCACGCCCCTGGATCGAATAGTCGCGCGCTGCCTGGAGTTGGGCATCGATTGCGTTGCGGTGGCCGATCATAATACCATCCAGGGTGCCATGGAACTAAAGCGATTTGCCCCGTTCAAAGTGATAGTCGCCGAAGAGGTGCGGACTCCCGCAGGCGAGATAATGGGACTGTTCCTCAGTGAATTAGTCCCGTCCGGCCTCTCACCGCAGGAGACGATATCTCGGATCAGAAGCCAGGGCGGTTTGGTCGGCCTGCCCCACCCGTTCGGCAGATCGCTGTTCTGGAATGACAGCAAGCCGCTATCACCGGAGATTCTGTCCCAGATCGATATTATCGAGACGTTCAATTCCCGTACTCCATCGTCGCGTGGCGCTGCTATGGCACAGCGACTGGCCGCCGAGCAACAAAAGGCTGCCAGTGCGGGTAGCGATGCCCATACTGCGGGTGAAATCGGCCGGGCATACGTAGAGATGCCTGATTTCGATGGCGCGGACGATTTCGTCGGGTGCCTGGCTCAGGGCACAATATTCGGGCGGAAATCCAGCCTGTCGGTCCATCTTGCCAGCAACTGGGCCAAAATGAGAAGATGGATACGGGGCCACTCGCCACCCGCTTCGCACTGAGACCCGGAGGACTGCTGCCCGGACAGGGTAGGCCGGCGCTAGCAGGGAGCGCAGGACCCAACACGGCATAGGCAAGAGAGGGAGAAAGCACAGTTGCTGAAGATCGGATGGTTTTCTACAGGCAGGGACGAAGCTGCCCGCCAGCTTCTGATAGCCGTGCAGGACAGGATCCACAGCGGCGATATCGAGGGGGAAATCAGCTTCGTCTTCAGCAATCGAGAACCCGGCGAGGGCAAGGCAAGCGACCTATTCTTTGAGCTTGTCCGGAGCTACGATATACCGCTGATCTGCCTCTCGCACAGGAGCTTCAGGACACCCACTCCCGCGACCCCACGTGAAGGGCCCGCCGCAGAACCACGTGCGGCAGAGCCATCTCAGGAAGACTGGCGCATCAGATACGACCGCGAGGTGAAGAAGAAAATCGAACGGTTCGGTCCCGACATCTGTGTCCTGGCCGGCTATATGCTCATCGTCGGTGAAGAGCTATGCCGGCAGTATAATATGATCAACCTGCATCCCGCGCCACCGGGCGGACCCGTAGGAACCTTCCAGGAGGTGATGCGGCAGTTGATAGAGGACCGGGCCACCACAGCGGGGGCGATGATGCACCTGGTCACCCCCGAACTGGACAGAGGCCCGGTGGTTACCTACTGTCTCTTTGCCATCGACGGCGAGCCCTTCGCTCAGCACCGGCGGGAAGGCGACAGCGATACGCTGTTTCGCTTCATCCGCGAGCACGAGCTTGCGCGGGAGTTCCCTCTGATCATCCTCACCGTGCGTGCTCTGAGCCGTGGCGAGGTCCGGATTCAGAGCGGGAGGGTGCTCGATTCCCGGGAAAGGCCGATCAACGGATATGACCTGAGCGCCGCAGTCGACCGGGCGCTGGGAGGGGAGAAGACCTAGCTCTTAAGGCGCCACGGAGCCGGGACCGCTGCTGCCGGTTCCAGAGAATGCTCCAGCAACCCTGAACCATGGAGACAGAGAGCACCGGAAAGCCCGAGTCAAACCCCATTGCCTTCGACCTGGAAGGCCCCCTGGCCCCTCAGGACAATGCCTACGAACTGATGAAGCTCTCGCCCCGTGGCGACAGGGCTTTCCGGGCCGTCAGCCGTTACGACGACCTGCTGGCACTGGAGGGCAGGCCTGACTACGAACCCGGGGACACCCTCGCTCTCATCATCCCTTTCCTCATATGTCACGGAGTAACGGAGGAGCAGATTGCTGCCATGGGGCACAAAGCACCGCTGACCCCGGGAGCGCCGGAACTGACCTCCGGGCTCCAGTCCCGGGGATGGCGCCTATTCTGCATCAGCACGAGCTACGAACAATACGCCCGGACCATCACAGGCAGGCTGGGCATCCCTGAGCAGAATGTGGCCTGCACCTCTCTACGCCTGGAAGAGATCCGCCGGCTCGTAGATCCGGCCGACCTCTCTTTGCTGCGTGAGACAGAAAAGCGCATTGCCGGGCTCAGTCCCGGTGTCGACGATGCCAGGATAAGGGAAGTCCTTGACCATTTCTACTGGGAGCACCTGCCGCGCACAAGATCAGGGCAGGTCATGCGGCAGGTGAGACCGGTGGGGGGAACGCGCAAGGTAGAGGCACTAGAGAGATTCAGCGCCACGGTGGAGAGACCCTTCTCGAACTGGGTGGCAGTGGGGGATAGCATCACCGATTGCAGGATGCTCGGGGCTGTAGACAAAGCAGGTGGGCTGGCCATCGCTTTCAATGCCAATGAATACGCCCTGACTCACGCCACCATGGGTCTGGCGTCCGTCAGGTTGGATGACCTGTTGATAGCCCTGGAGGCCTGGGGCAGCGGTGGGCGCCAGGCTGTCGAAGCAGTGGTCAGGGAGAGAGAAAAAGCCGGAGGACACAACGACAGGGAGCACTTCCACTGGCTACACCGAACAGAGGATATAGCACCTGCCCTGGACGTGCACAGTAGGATCCGACGTCTGGTCAGGGACAAAGCCGCCGAACTCGGGTAGTTCGGACCGCTTATTCTCGCTTTCCGGTCTCCCGGAATATCCACACGAAGGTGATTATGCCGATCACAGACACCACGATGATGGCGACCAGCCCCCCTCTACCAAGTCCACCGAACGGCTCACTTGCCGCATAAGCCGCAACGCACACCGCCAGCCAGTTCACCATCATCTTACTTACCAACACGGCAAGACCGAGGGCTCATCGAATCCGTCTCCCCCGGCCAGCTTCATTTCTTGGCAGGCTTGCTGAGGATCTCGTCTATGAGCCCGTATTCCACCGCCTGTTGAGCGCTAAGGTAGAAATCTCTGTCGGTGTCGTGGGCAATCTTCTCCACGGGCTGCCCCGTGTGGTGAGCTATGATGGTGCGTATGCTCTCCTGCATCCTCATTATCTCTCTGGCAGCGATCTCAATATCTGCCGCCTGCCCCTGGGCGCCGCCGATAGCCTGGTGCAGATGTATGGTAGAGTTAGGCAGCGCATACCTCTTGCCCTGGGTCCCGGCACACAGAAGCAGGGTGCCCATGCTGGCCGCCAGTCCGACACAGATGGTGGACACCGGGCAGCGAAGGATCTGCATAGTATCGTAGATCGCCAGGCCCGCGCTGATAATGCCGCCCGGACAATGGACATACAGGTTGATGTCCTTTTCCGGATCCTCTCTTTCCAGATATAGTAGCTGGGCTATGATCAGATTGGCTATCTGATCGTTAATCGGCGTGCCCAGAAAGACGATCCTCTCTCTGAGCAGAAGGGAGTATATGTCGAAAATGCGCTCACCCCGGGCACTGCTCTCGGTCACCGTAGGGATTATCACCTGAGATACTGCTTCCATCATTCCTCCTTTCTCGTTGCCTCGGCCTCGCCGATGGCTATCTCCAGCAGTCGGTCCAGCGTCTTCTGAGTGCGCAGAGACTGCTCCATCGATTGCCTGATCTGGGGCATGGAGAAGAACTGGGCCGCCTTCTCCTTGTCCTCCGCGCCGCCACTGATCTCGCCTATTCTATCATCTAACTCCGAAGAGGTGACCTCGATCTGCTCCTCTTCAGCCAGTTTTTCCAGGACAAGACCCTGAGTAAGCCGCTTGCGCGCTATAGGCCGCAGTTGCTCCCTGAGTTCGTCTTCCGTCTTGCTGCTTCTATTCAGGTACTCCTGCAGTTCCGCAAAACCCAGGCGTTGCGCCTCATCTCTGAGTAGTCCGGTGATTTCCTCGTCCTCCAAAACCGGCGGATAGCTCACTTCGCTAGCCTCCACCACAGCTTCGAGGGCCTTCTGCCGCAATTCCGAGCGATTCCTCGCTTCAGCCTGGGACTTCAGATCAGCGGCCACCTTTTCCTTCATATCAGCCAGGTTTTCATAGCCGGCGCTCTGCGCCAGTTCGTCGGTAAGCTCCGGCAGGTCCTTCTCCTTTATCTCGGTGACTGTGACCTTGAAAGCAGCCTCCTGCCCCCGCATCTCCTCAATCTGATAGTCATCCGGGATGGTCAAGCTGAAGACTATCTCCTTGTCCTTCTCAGTCCCCTGTAGTTGAGAGGCAAATCCCGGCACCGGCGAACGTGATTCTGGATCCACCTCGTACGGTATACCAGTACGGTCCAACCATGGGTTCCCGTCGACGCTGGCTTCCACATCCATGATAACCAGGTCACCCGGATCGACGGGGCGATCTACGGGCGCCCATGACCCGTGTCTTTCCCGTATTCCTTCCAGGGCAGCGGCGACTTCTTCCTCGGCGACTTCTACCGCCGGGGCAGGTTCAAGCCTGATGCTGTGGTAATCACCGAGCTTCACCTCAGGCCTGAGAGACACCGTGGCTTTGAACACCAAGGGTTCAGTCTGCACCAGTTCTATCTCCGGCCTGGCAACGGGCTCCAGTTCCTCAGATTCAATCGCCTGTCTATACAGCTCGGGCATGAGGTGTTCCAATGCCTCTTCCAGCAGATTCTGTCGGCCGATGTGCTGCACGAGGATCTCGCGTGGCGCCTTTCCCTTGCGGAAGCCCGGCACGGATACCTTCTTCACCAGGTGACGATAAGCCTCTTCCAGCGATTCATCCATCTCACCGGCCTCAGATTCGATGGTGAGGACTACCTGGCAATTATCTGATTTTTCTGAACTTACCTTCATATGCTGTGTTCCGTCTCGTCTCAGCGCAGAACATCGTGCTTTAGCTTGAGGTTCAGGTCGTCAAGCTGACTCTGATCAACGCATGACGGGCTGTCCAGCATGATATCCACCGCGTTCTGGTTCTTGGGGAAAGCAATGACCTCCCTGATGCTCCTCTCCCCCGCGAATAACATTACCAGACGATCGAGCCCGATGGCAATACCGCCATGGGGTGGCGCGCCATATTCCAGCGCCTCCAGGAGACCCCCAAACCGGTCTTCCATCTGCTCTGCGCTGTAGCCGAGCAGGCCGAATATCTTCTCCTGAAGCGCACGATTGTGAACCCTGATACTGCCGCTCCCGAGCTCGTATCCGTTGCATATTACATCATAGTGCTGACCATAGGCCCTCTCAGGCCCGGTCTCCAGAAGCAAGATATCCTCCGGGCGAGGTGCGGTAAAAGGATGGTGCATGGTCTCCCAATGGCCCGCGGCTTCATTCCACTCGAAAAAAGGGAAATCGACGATGAAGGCGAAGGCCAGCAGTCCGGCGTCCGCGAGATCAAGCCGGCGTGCCATCTCCCGGCGCAGCTCGTCGAGGGTCGCGTTGACTATCTCAGACCTGTCGGCCACTATAAGCAGAAGAGCACCGGGCTCTGCTTCGAATCTGAGGGCTATGTCCTCCACCTGACCGGGAGTCAGGTATTTGGCAGCTGCCGACTTCACCGTATCCGGGCTGACCGTCTCCCCCGTGAAAGCCATGGTCATCAGCCCCTGCGCACCACAGCTCTTTGCCAGACTGAGCAGTTCATCAAGTTGATGGCGAGAATAGTGGCTACATCCGGGAACACATATTCCCTTCACCATGCCGCCGTGGTCCAGTGCACCGCGAAAAACCTGGAAGTCCGTCCGGGCAGCGATATCGGATATGTCTCTGATCTCCAGGCCGAACCGGATATCCGGCTTGTCCGTGCCGTACTTGTCCAGCGCCTCACGGTACGAGATCCGTGGAAAGGGCTTCACCAGCCGTATGTCCGGTCTGGTAGCCTCGACAAGCGCGGTGAACAGGTCTTCCATAAGCTGCAATATGTCCTCCACCTCGACAAAGCTCATCTCCAGGTCCAGCTGAGTGAATTCAGGTTGGCGGTCCGCCCGCAGGTCTTCGTCCCTGAAGCAGCGGGCTATCTGGTAATACCTGTCAAAGCCGGCCACCATGAGGATCTGTTTCAGCTGCTGTGGAGACTGCGGGAGCGCGTAGAACTTGCCCGGGTTAATACGACTGGGTACCAGGTAGTCGCGGGCCCCCTCCGGTGTGCTCTTTATCAGGATAGGCGTCTCGATTTCGACGAACCTTTCCACGACGAGGAAATCGCGGATGAACTTTATCACACGGTGCCGCAACAGCAGGTTATCCCTCATCCTCATCCTTCTCAAGTACAAGTAACGGTGCTTGAGGCAGAGAGACTCTTCCACTTCCTCGTCGTCGCTCACATAGAACGGGGGCGTCTTCGAGGCGTTCAAGACGACCACCTCTCTTGCTATGACCTCAACGCCTCCGCTGGTTAGTTTGGGATTCTCGGTCCCTTTGGGACGGGCCGCCACCTCCCCCTTTACCCTGACCACATACTCACCGCGGAGTGAACCCGCGAGCTCGTAGGCCTCCTGTGCCTCCTGAGGATCAAACACCACCTGCACCACGCCTTCGCGATCGCGCAGATCAATGAACACCTTCCCTCCGTGGTCGCGACGCCGGTGCACCCAGCCACCCAGCGTCACTTCCCGCCCGATATCCTTCTCCCCCAGTTCACCGCAGCTATGGTTCTTGAGCAAAGATCCCCTCCTTTAGTCGATTGGCCATTATAGCCTATGCCAGACCTGCTTTCAATGGAATCACGTAGCGGGTCACATGGGACATCGTCGATCCCATATGGTATCATTCTACACAGGAGAGAAAGACTGATGGTGCGCAGTCCCTGGTACAAAGAATTCTTCGGCCCGCACTACCTGGAAACCTACCAGTCCTTCCTGCAGCCGGAGCGGACGGCCAGGGAGGCTGACTTCATCGAGAAGACGCTGACTCTCCCGCCGGGCAGCAAGATGCTGGACCTGTGTTGCGGACACGGCCGGCACCTCATAGAGCTTGCCGATCGAGGTTACCGGATGACCGGGCTCGACCTGAACCAGCACTTCCTGGACATTGCCCGCCGCGAGGCCGAAGGAAGAGGACTCAAGGTGGGGCTGGAACTCAGGGACATGCGGGACATACCGTTCGCCGATGAGTTCGATGCAGTCATCAACATCTTCACATCTTTCGGTTACCTGGAGTCTGATGATGAGGACCAGAAGGTCCTGGACGCAGTGTGCAGAGCCCTGAAACCCGGCGGCCTGTTCCTTATCGAGCTCATGCACAGGGACAGCCTGGCTCGGATCCTCCAAACACGGGGGTGGTATGAGACCGCAGCGGGGCTAAAGGTATTGGACGAACGGAAGTTCGACCAGCTGACCGGACGCGACGAAGTCCGTAATGTGACAATCTACCCCGACGGCACTACGAGGGAGGCCAGTTATAGCGTACGGATCTACACCCTTACCGAACTGGCCAGGATGCTAGCCACCGCGAGTCTGAAGATAGAGGCTACGTATGGAGGCGCCGACGGCGGTGCCTTCACCCTGGAAAGCCGCCGCCTGGCCATCCTAGCCCGCAAGCCCTGACCGCGCAATCAGCCTGAGGGCTCGGAAGAACGACCGATCATCACAATCGTCCCCTGGGCCGCGGCACAGAGGACCTCCCTGTCCCCCTCGACCGTGAACACGTCACAACGACAGACGGCTTGAGACCTACTGGAGTGAACGACCGTTGCCCGTGCTATCAAACATGTACCCAGGACTGGTCTGAGGTAGTTGATCTTGTACTCTGAGGTCACGATTTCCGGCCCGAGCACGCTTGCACCGGCGGCGGTGAGAGTATTATCTGCGGCATAGCTGATGACGCCCCCGTGTACGAAACCGTGCTGTTGTCTCAACTCAGGCGTGATAGGAACCCTCAGTTCAGCCTGCCCGGGCGAAAGGCCAGTCAGTTCGGCGCCCACAAGGATGCTGAAGGGCTGTGCCGCCACGGCTTCCTTTCCTAATCGCAGTAGTTCATCCATTCAAGACCTCCGCGCATGCTATTACACCATTGATCTCTGTGTCCGTTCAGGGCAAGACAATGGCCTGCATAGCCGGCCGCGGCTCGCGACCCGGCAGGCGGAATTACGACTCCACCAGTTCCTGAACAACGTCCAGCACGTCCTCCCTGGGCACGTCGCTGCGCACTACCGCTCTGCCGATATCTTCCAGCAGCACCCAGCGAGTCGCCTTTCCCCTGGTCTTCTTGTCCAGCTCCATGGCACCGACCACCGTGGACACACTCAGTTCCGGATCACCGCCCACCTCCCCTACCGACCCGGGCAGACCGAACCTCCGCAATAGCCCCTGCTGACGGCTTACCGCACCCGGAGACAGAAACCCTAGCCGCTGACTGAGCCTGGCGGCTCCCATCATGCCGATGGCCACCGCCTCCCCGTGCAGAAAGCGCCTGTACCCGGTAGCGGCCTCCAGGCCGTGAGCGATGGTATGTCCATAGTTCAAGATGACGCGCTTCCCTTCCTTTTCTCTCTCATCCCGGCTGACGACCCGTGCCTTGATGGCCGCGCTACGGGCGATAGTCCGGACAAGGGCCTCGGGGTCCAGTCCCATCAGCCTGTCCGCATCGGCCTCCAGGCGGTCGAAAAACTCCGCGTCCAGCGCCAACCCGTGCTTGATGACCTCAGCCCAGCCCGATATCAGCTCGCGGCGGGGCAGGCTCGTAAGAGTCTGACAATCCGCCAATACGAGGCGCGGCTGGTAGAAGGAACCGATCAGGTTCTTGCCCTCGGGGTGGTCGACTCCCACCTTGCCCCCGATGCTGGCATCGACCATAGCTATCAAACTGGTCGGCACCACCACCCATGGTACACCCCGCAGGTAGGTGGCAGCCACGAAACCGGCCAGGTCACCGACCACGCCGCCACCCAGCGCAACGATAATATCCTCCCGCTCCACCCGATGCCGGACAAGGTAATCATATATCCCGCTAGCACAGGTAATGCTCTTCGTCTCTTCGCCGGGCGGCACAACAAACGAGTCCACGGCAAAGCCGGCGTCCCTGAGGCTTCTCTCGACTCTGTCGCCATAAAGCGAGAAGACGTTGTCGTCGCTGATGATGATGGCGCTGCCCGTGAGGGACGCCTGCCGCAGTTTATCGCCCAGCGCGTCCAGCAGACCATGGCCGAGGAAGACAGGATAGCTATGGGTCGCAGTCTCCACCACGCATGCGAGGTCGTCACCGGCCTCCACATGCGGGCCCGGTTGCCTTTCTCGTGCTGGCAGAGGACCAGGCTGAGAGCGAGCGCGCTGAAGCAGACTCCATGCCCTCACTACCTCCTCTGCTACCTCGCCGACAATCAGGTTGTCTGTGTGTACCGTCCAGTCGACATTGGCATAATAAGGCTGCCGCGAGGCTTTGAGTTCCCTTATGCGTCCCAGGGGGTCGTCCGCGGCCAGAAGAGGGCGCGCTTCCGTCCCGGGGTTAGCGGCAGCCTGACTGAATAATCGCTCGTAGATGGTCTCCGGTCTGGCCTCCAGGCAGATAATGAACCCTCTCTGGCTGAGCAGCTGGTAGTTCTGCGGATCGACGATGGCGCCGCCGCCAACGGCTATCACCGTCTCTCTCTGGCGACAGGCTCTGCTTACCACCTCGCGCTCCATCTCTCTGAACCTGTCCTCGCCTTCCCGCGCGAAGACCTCAGCGATGGCCCTACCCCCGTACCTGACTATCTCGTCATCGGTATCCAGGAAGCCCCAACCCATTCTCCGGGCTACCTCCCTGGCCACCAGGGACTTACCTGTGCCGGAGAAACCGGTGATAACGAGATTGGCTATTCGCCTGTCCATCGGATTGTGATAGTCATCGCCAGTATATTGAAAAAGCCGGGTCAGGGCAACAGCCGCCCCGCAGCTGGTCATTGGCGACTCGCCTGTGCCTTCATGGACTACGAGGCAGGGGCACGCAAGCACGTTTCGGATTCGTAGGCCGTGTACCGGGATCGCTCCAGGACCGTCGCTCCGGCATTGCAGCACAGAGGCACACATCTAGTCCTGGACCAGGCGGCTGAGGTATCCCCTATTGCGGGCGAGACGGAGCATCAAGTACAGGAAGAGAAACGCCAGGACAACGAAGATTGCATTCAGAATGGTTGCCCAGAACACATCGTGTAAGGGAATCACTCCCTCGATCAGGGTGGTGCGCATACCCTCGAACATATGCCTGGTCGGCAGTACGACGCTGATTCTTTGCAGCCAGGGAGGAAATATGTGCACGGGATAATAGACGGCCGAAAAAGGTAGCAGAAAGAAGGGAATGAAAAAGGCCAGGATATCAGCCGACGGGCCGAAACGGACGACCAGTCCGATGGTCACCACTCCCAGCACCCAGCCGAAAATGAGAACGTTCATGAAGAAGGGGATAATGTACAGCCCCAGCTCCCAGACGTCGAAAGTGCATAGCAGGAGAGCGAGCGCCGTGATGTAGAAGAAAGCCAGCACGGCCTGGGCGACACCGACCAGGACATATCCGAGAACCAGTTCGCTCAACTTAACCGGAGAGGCAAAAAGATTGATGACGTTGCGCGACCAGACCTCCTCCAAAAAAGAAATACTGAACGCCCGCTGCGAAAGAGCGAACATGGACCAGAAGATGAAGGCACTCAGGATGAGCAGTATGAAATCGGCATTGGCACCGTTATTCGCAAAAGTCTGCACCCAGATGGTAATGAACCCCCAGAGAAACAGTTCAACGGTGATGAAACCGAAGAGCCCGAAAAGCTTGGGGACGCTTCGCCGTATGAGGATTATGTTCCGGTAGAATATGCCCAGGATATGCCGGCAGTTCATGCTGAACTCCCGAGCGGTTCTCTGGCAATAGTGATGAATATTTCTTCCAGGTCCTCCTGGCCGAAGCGTTGCTTGAGGCCCTGGGGAGTATCATCGGCCACAATCTGTCCCCGGGAGAGGAAGATAATTCTGTCTGACACCGTCTCTATCTCTCGCATATTATGAGAAGTCCAGAGGACTGCGCCGTTTGACTGCCGGATTAGTTCCAGGATCTTGGCCCTCAACTCTCTGGCCGTGGTGGGATCAATGGAGGCAGTGGGTTCGTCGAGCAGAAGCAGTTTCGGGTTGTTGACGAAGGCCTTGGCCAGACCGAGGCGCATCTGCTCACCGGAGGAGAATCGGCCTATCCTCTTGTCCGCCAACCGGGTGAGATCGAATTCCTGCAGCAGGAACTCGACCTTTGCCTTAGTATCCCGCATTCCGTAAAGCAAAGAGAACACAGTCAAAGCTTCCCTCGGATTGAGATTGTAGGGCAGGAGCGAATAAGGAGCGGTGAAGTTCATCATGGAAAGAAGCTCCTCACGATGCTCGTTCAGGTCTTTCCCGAAGACCTCTATATCCCCTCTTGTGGGGGATACGAGAGTAAGCAGCATCTGAACGGTTGTGGTCTTGCCGGCTCCGTTGGGACCGAGCAGGCTGACGATCTCGCCTTCCTTTACTTCAAAGGAAATCCTGTCTACCGCCGCAAAACCGTTGTACCGCTTGGTCAGGCCTTTCACCCGCAGGATCGTAGTCATCAAAAGCGTACTTATAATAGAAAACAGCAGAATTTGCAATCCAGTCCGATGAGGCTGAGAAGGCCGTTCTTTGACAGAAAAATCTGTGCTACTATTGCAGGAACACAATTGTGCTGCCGTGCAGGAGAAGATAATGATAGTTAAGGCTCTGAGCGTCGGCTCCTTCGCCGCCAACTGCTATATCGTCGGTTCTTCCTCGGCCGGGAAAGGGATGATCATCGACCCGGGCGCCGAGGCGGCGACCATCCTGAAGACGGTGCAGCAAATGGGGCTGTCGATATCGGTGGTCGTGCTGACCCATGCCCACATCGACCATGTCGGCGCGGTTCGCGAGGTCAAAGAGAAGACGGGCGCGCAGTTCGCCCTTCACGAGGCCGAAAGAGGGCTCATGATGGGCGGCCCGATGCGCATGCTCACGGCGCTCGGCGTGGCCCCGGTCAAGTCACCGCCACAGCCGGACAGGTTGCTCAAGGATGGCGACCGGATAGATATCGATGACCTGCCTTTCGAAGTCCTGCACACGCCGGGCCATAGCTCGGGCGGAATCTGTCTGCTCGGGCATGGCGTGGTCTTCAGCGGCGATACTCTGTTCAACTATGGTATCGGCCGGACCGACTTCCCCGGCTGCAGCCATGAGCAACTGATGAAGAGCATCGAGGAGAAGCTCATGGTCCTGTCCGATGAGACGGTCGTCTACCCCGGTCACGGCCCGGCCACCACCATCGGCGATGAACGCAGAGGAAACCCCTTCCTTTCCGGTGAGCCTTTCTGAAGGCCGTGTTCGCCCGTCCCCAGATAGCCACAGGCCATCCGAAGGATACCCCACCCCCAGGAGACTACACCTCGACCGATATCTCTGCCACCTCTACGTCCGGCGGAAAGGCCGCTCCTTCTTTCTGGAGAGATTCCAGATAACCGTGTATCGCCTCCCTTGCACGATCGAGGGCTTCTGCCCTGGTC
>PWRA01000102.1 GCA_003556385.1 Dehalococcoidia bacterium
TCTCCTGGGGTACGTAGCCGATGAGTCCCCTGGCCAGTGCCGGCTTCTTGCCATGAACGTCGACGACGCCGCTGTCCTGCGTTCTCACCGCGGCGATTATGGAGGCCAGCGTGGTCTTGCCGGAGCCGTTCGGCCCCATCAGGGCGTAGAACTCGCCTTCCTGTATATCAAGGCCCACTCCGTCCAGTACGCGACGGCCACCATATACCTTGACCAGCCCCTCTACGTGTATTGCCGGCATCTGCAGCCACCTCGATTCCATGTCCGGACTCGCCAGGATGGTCATCGACGGCTATCCCCCGCACATCTGACGGGCATTGTAACACATAGTCTAACTCGATTATAGTGGCATTCGTTACCCGCAAGCATCCCTTCCCGGTATCCCCGGGAAGAACACAGTTCTGGGTGTCCAACCGAGTTGACGGGAGAAGTGATTCCTCCGCTCCTGAAGGATACACCGGGGAGGCCGAATACATGCACAGGATTGGAAGCGTGCGCCTTATCAGGTATAATCACTGGAGGCAAAACGGACCGCCCGGCACGACACGCGGTACGGTCTTGAGGATGCCGGTGTGCCGTCCGCGCGCCGTGCTCACACCGGGTTCCGGTGCTACACCGCCAATAAAGGAAGGAGACGAATATGGAGTCACTGAAGAGGCTTTCTGAGGCCCCGGGAATACCGGGGAGGGAGGAGGCGATCCGCATCGTCGTTCGCGAGTTGTTGAGTCCCTACGTGGAGGAGATCGAGGTGGACCGCCTGGGCAACGTCATAGGCCACAAGAAAGGAGCCGGCCCAAAAGTGATCGTTGCCGCACACATGGACGAGATCGGTTTCCTCGTATCGCACGTGGATGAGGAAACAGGGTTCTTGCGTATCGCGCCGGTGGGGGGATTCGATCCCCGCACCCTGATCGCCCAGCGGGTGATGGTACATGCCAGAGCCGGAGCAATCTATGGAATGATCGGCACCAAGCCCGTCCACGTTCTCACCGACGAAGAGCGGAAAAAGACGCCGGAGATGAAGGACCTGTTCGTGGATATAGGCATTCCCGGCAAGGAAGCCGGAGAGAAGGTGCATGTCGGCGATCCGGTAACCCTCGTCCAGACATTCCAGGAAGTAGGGAACCTCGTGACAGGTAAGGCGCTTGACGACCGGTTGGGCCTGTATGTGGCCATCGAGGCAGCGAGGAGGTTACAGCAGCACGAAGCCGACATCTACTTCGTGGCCACGGTACAGGAGGAGGTGGGGCTGCGGGGAGCGCGGACCTCGGCCTTTGCCCTTGCCCCGGACATCGGCGTGGCCCTGGACTCGACTATAGCCTGCGACATACCGGGCGTGTCGGCCCACGAGCAGATAACCCGCCTCGGCAAAGGTGTGGCAATCAAGCTGAAGGATTCGGCATCGATCTCACACCCCGGACTGGTGCAGTTCCTGGTGGACCTGGCAGAAAAGCGGAATATCCAGTACCAGCTTGAGATACTGCCGCGGGGAGGTACAGACGCGGGGACAATCCAGGCTGCCCGGGAAGGAGTGGCCGTGGTGACCATCTCCGTTCCGGCGCGCTATGTCCACACGGTGGTCGAGACAGCTCATAAGGATGACGTCGAAACCGCAATCAACCTGCTCGTCGCTTTCCTCGAAACATGCCATGAGGCCGACCTGCGGCTATAGTTCGGTCAACCAGTCGTGGCCGGGGCGTGCCCGGGGGAGACGTATTTGATGCGGCACGCCGCCCCTCCCGCCCCGGGATGTGAGTTGCAGTCGTGTTCCCGGCAAGTGTAGAATAGGGCGGAACCCTCCGAGCGCTGGAGCAAGACCGCACTATAGCAGGACCTCTCGATCCTAACGTCCTATTGTGCTGAACGGTCACCGCGTTCGCAGGGACGCTTTTTGCCACGGACGATGAAAACAGGGAAACCGGGTGAGCTTCACGAGGCCACCGCACGGCTCGGTACAGAGCGGCTGGGCAAGCTGCTCTTCCGCCTGGGGGCGCCGAGCACAGCCTCAATGGTGGCGATGTCCCTCTACATGCTGGCCGATACCTTCTGGCTGGGCCAGCTCAGCTACGAAGCGATCGCCGCCGTCACCATTACCTTCCCGTTCTTCGTCGTGGTGTTTGCAATAGGCTATGGCTCCGGCGTGGGAGCCAATGCACTGGCATCGAGGCGGTTCGGTGAGAGGAACACCGAGGCGACCAACCAGGTGGCCGGCCAGGTCTTTCCTTTGACCGTCATTTTCGGTCTCGCCTTCACGATACCCAGCGTCGTCTTCGCACGGCAGTTAGCCCTGGTGCTGGGGGCCACGTCCGGCATCGTCGATCTCGCGGCCGATTATCTGGTCTACTTCGGCTGGGGGATTCCGTTCATCCTGTTCCGGGTGATAACGCGAAACGTCTTCCAGGCCGCCGGCGACGTGACCAAGCCCATGATCTTCACTATTGCCGGTGCCATGCTCAACATTATCCTGGACCCATTCTTGATCTTCGGCTGGGGGCCTTTCCCGGCGATGGGCGTCGGTGGAGCAGGGCTGGCGACTACGATATCGGGAGCGCTTTCCACTGCTCTTAGCTGCTATTATCTGTTCCGGCCTAAGTCGGTATACAGCTTGAAGCTCCACCACCTGAAGCCCAACCTACACATCATAACTCAGATCTACCGTGTGGGGCTGCCCTCGATGCTCATGGACCTGACAGAGGCCGGGATTTTCGTCGTCTTCAACCGTATCGTAGCCGGTTTCGGTCCGCTGGCGCTGGCTGCGCTGGGGATCGCGATCCGGATTGCCGATCTCGCCTTTATCCCCGTTGTCGGCATCGCGCATGCACTACTGCCTATCGTCGGCTTCTGCTTCGGAGCGCGCCTCTGGGAACGGCTGTGGGCCGCCGTGAAGCAAGGCTCGGTAATCGTGGCAGTGATGCTGGGCGCGGTCAGCATACTCCTGGCGGTCTTTGCGCCGCGCGTGATCGCGGTCTTCAACGATGACCCTGAACTGCTGGCTATCGCCGTCCCGGGGATGCGCATCTTCGTCTCGGCTCTTGTTCTGGTTGGTCCCGCCATCATGTTCATCATCACCTTTCAGGGACTATCGAGGGGATGGACGGCGATCTCGCTCTCGCTGGTACGTCAGCTGCTGTTCTTGCTTCCGGCTCTGATCATACTGCCCCGCTATATGGGGCTGACCGGCGTCTGGGTGTCTCTCCCTATCTCAGACGTGGGCGGCGCCGTTGTGGCCGCGTTCTGGATCTATCGGGAGTACCAGAGGCAGAAGCGCAGCGGCATCTGGGACGCATCGCCACCAACCGAGGCGGCTCCGGACACCCTGCTGCAGACGCGTCCGACGCTGGACTGACACACGCCAACTCTATCCCAGACCCTCTATCTCCCCAATCTCTTGTGCTACGTGTTCGATGGCAACCTCTTCTCCTCCCACTGTGAAGGCCCTCTTCTCGGTATCAGAGACTATCACAACGAAGGTAGGCCTCCTGACGCCCGAGCACACCAGCCGACCCTGAGTATCAGTGCATGTGATATCTATCTCGACGGCCACATATACCTTTGTGTCCTCGATTATCAAGGGGCCTTCGAGCGCTATCTCTTTCTTCTCCATCTGCGCAAAAAAAGGTCTCCAAGAAGTCTTCTCCCGGACCGAGAGCAGCCGAAGCGGGCAATCGGCGGCACAATCAGGATGGGTCGCAATCTTAACACCAGACGGGCATGCCCTTGAAAGACCACACCATCATCAAAGCAGGGCTGGATGCTGATTGCATACGAGGATGACGAAGGAAGCAACAACGCAGGCGCCCGTAGGGAACCCACGAACAGAGCGGTGTCAGCCGGGTCATCCAGTCCGATCACCAGGTCGACTTCGACCTCCTCGACTCTGACCCGCCTGAGAACACCGCGCAGGAGGGGCCAGACATCGGGCAACCATCCCGCCAGTCCTAGCAGGTCATGCAGACCCCGCTTCCTTCCTTGCGCCTTGGCGGCCCGTTTCTTCTGTCGGCCAGCATCGTTCTCCGGCCTGGCGGAGTCCTTCTTCACCAGGCCGAAGAACCACCTCAAACCGAACCGCACGGCAGGCCTCTCGCCGGTTCCAAGGCGAAAACTCAAATCCAGCGGGATACTCAACAAAAGGACTGTGACCCCGACCACCGCCCCGATGACAATCGCTGCGATGATGCCGGCGGCCAACTAACGCTATCCTTGTTTCTCCTGCCCCTTCGATTTGGCGGTCATCACCTGACCCACGACTTCAGGCGCCTTTTCCACTAGCTTCTCTGCCACGGTTGCCAGGCCACCCTTCATCCCTTCGACCCTGACACCTGTCTTGTCGATGATCACCACCGCCACTGGCTTAACGCCCCCGCCACCAATGGAGCCGCCTCCCTGACCTTCGGCTTTGCTCGAACTCTCACCCTTACCCGCACCGCCACCGCCGGCGGCGAAGAGGAACCCCGTACTCTGAAGCGGAATCAGAGTTACCCCTTCATATGTCCTGGGTTCGGCGATCACCGTCGTGCCGGTGAGCACCTTTTGAATCTCGTCCACCGTCATCTTGACCAGGCTCTCGACTTCCATACTGTTCACCTCCTTCACCAGTTTTGTAGCTCGTCCAGTTGCAGGTCCGACGCGGGGTGAGAAAAGACGGTCATCCGGCTATCCACCGGACTGGCGACCCGCCTCCTCTGTCCAACCCACAACCAGAGTCGCAGTCTACCAGCTCGGTGATTGCAGCGTCATAACAGGGGATAGAAAAAGATTACAAAAATATAACAAGTAATGCTGGACTCTCCGGCTTCTCCATCGGTTGTGCTTCGGGCCCGCATTTCCGACTTTGCAGCCGGTTGACCTCTTCGCGCAGCCCATCAACCCTGCGCCCCCGTTAAAAACACAGCAAGAACACGGTATAATGTCCCGATGCGTAAGAACCCGATACCCGCTCCCTATGTCACGAGAATGGCCCGGCCTTTTGGACCGCCACTGGATTTGGCCGGTGCCTGTGCCGCGGATATGTTGAGGTAAAGGAGACTCCGACCCCTTGAGCAAAAGACAGCCCGTGTTCTATGGATGGTGGATAGTCCTGGGACTGTTCGTGATAGGCATACTGGCGTCGCTGGGAAGGTACAGCATGGCTGCCTTTCTACCGTTCGTGATAGAGGACCCGGGCTGGTCTCTGCCAACGATAGGCCTGGCGCAGAGCCTCGGCATATGGTTGTACGCCGTCTTCGTTCTGCTCTCGGGCTTTCTGGTCGACCGGATCGGGAGCCGGAAGACCTTCCTGATCGGCGGGGCGGTCACCGTCTCAGGTTGGGTCCTATTCTCCACTGCCGAGTCGCCCTGGCAGCTATACCTGTACTACGGGGTACTGCTGGCACTGGCGGTCAGCATGACACACTATGTTCCGGTCATGGCCACAACCCGCAAGTGGTTTAGGAAACGAGCGGGACTGGTAACCGGGATCACCGCCAGCGCCTGGGCTGTTGGCAACGCCATATTCGTGCCGGTGATGACCTCACTGGCAGACTCACAAGGGTGGCGTTACACCTCACTCGTTCTGGGCATAGGTTTTGGTCTGGTCATCATCCTCTTCGCCCTCCTCATCATCCGCGACACCCCTGAGTCAATGGAACTGTGCCCTGACGGTGACCGGTCTGTCTCTGCCGTATCCCCCGCCGAATGCGAAGCATCAGTCGAGGTATCCTGGGCGGTTAAGGGCGCAATAAGAACGCCGCAATTTCTATTGCTGTTCGTCGCATACTCCGTGTATAACATCGGTCTTAATGGCCTGGCCCTTAATGTGGTATTCTGGGCCACAGACCTGGGCAGTCCGGAGGCCACTGCCGGGATTTTTTCCACCGCCTTTGCGGCGCCGTTTGGACTTGGCTCCATAGCAGGTGGGTGGCTGGGGGACAAATATGGCAAGGACCGGATCATGCCGCTGGGTCTCATGCTGTGCGTCGGGGCCATGCTGTACGGATGGCTGGGAGTGCACACCCAGCAGGGCCTCATGGCACTGGCCATCGCTGTGGGGTTTGGCACTGGTCTCCAGGTCTCGCTCTACGCTCCGTTGCTCGGTGACCTCTTTGGCAGGGCACATGTGGGGTCGCTCTTTGGCATCCTGACCTTCGGCTACGGCCTGGTTGGAGGATGGGGACCGTTGATCTGGACCAGGCTCCGTGACGTGACGGGTCACTATAACTCGGCAGCCCTGGTATCTGCTGTGTGTTACGCCATAGCAGCCATGGCACTCCTCATTGCCCGCCGGACAAGAGCCGCAGAGCATATTCGATACGGCCGCTGATGCTGGCGTAACCCGGGCTATCCCTCTTTTCGCCGGAGAAGTATATAATATGCCCGTGGAATGGCCGTCAGCTACACCGGAGTACAGCAGGCGTCATGTCCCCCGACCTGCATCGCGGGTATTGAGAAGCACAACAGGATCAACCGAACAATGATCAAGCTGGCACCGTCGATTCTGTCCGCCGACTTCTCCCGCCTCGGCGAGGAGGTTGCCGAGGTCGCCCGGGCGGGGGCCGACTACATCCATGTGGATGTCATGGACGGACACTTCGTCCCCAATATCACCATCGGTGCTCCGGTGGTGGCCGCGATTCGTCCTCTGACCGACCTGCCTCTCGACGTTCACCTGATGATAGAGCGCCCCGAGCAGTACATCTCCGACTTCGCTGAAGCCGGGGCCGATATCATCACGGTACACGTAGAGTCGTGTCCACACCTGCATCGTGCGGTCCAGATGACAAAGAACCTGGGCATCAAGGCCGGAGTGTCTCTGAACCCGGCCACACACCTTAGCGCAGTAGAGGAGATCCTGCCCGATGTTGACCTGGCTCTCATCATGAGCGTTAACCCCGGCTTCGGCGGACAATCCTTCATCCCGGCCACACTGTCCAGGATAGCCAACCTGCGCAGCATACTCGATGCCAGGAGCCTAGACGTGGAGCTCGAGGTGGACGGCGGAATCACGCCGCAGAACGCCCGCGAGGTGGTTAAAGCGGGCGCCACCGTGCTGGTGGCCGGCAACAGCGTATTTAAGGCCAAAGAGGGTGTAGCCGCGGCACTGCGCAGTCTCAGGGAAGCGGTGAGCTGACACAAGGGATTCAAGCTGCTACGCTTCAGAGCCGACGGGGATGGAGAGCCTGCGCCGGGGGTTATGATATGGGGGTTCTGATCAGGGAA
>PWRA01000032.1 GCA_003556385.1 Dehalococcoidia bacterium
GACCTGGAGGACCTGGAACAGGGCCAGTGTGCCGCGCGGATGCGGATATCGAGGCCGACTTTCCACCGAATACTGGAATCCGCGCGGAGGAAGCTGGCCGATGCCCTGATTAACGGCAAGGCGATTGAAATCGAAGGGGGCAATTTTGAGCTCGCGCAGCGCCTTTTCAGATGCGGGAATGATGGGCACGAGTGGCATGTTCCTTTTGAGATCAGGGCACAGAAGCTTCCCGTATCGTGCCCGGTGTGCCTTAGCGGAGACACCGAGCCGACGCCTCTGCCGCTGTTCGGTCGTGGCCGACGATGCGGCCGGAGGTTTCGCGGTGGGCGGCGCCAGTAACGAATAGAGAAAGGAGGTGACGGAGATGCCATTTGGAGACGGAACAGGACCCATGGGACTGGGACCGATGACCGGAAGGGGCGCGGGCTACTGCGCCGGTTTTGGTGCGGCAGGTTTTGCCGATCCAAGGCCCGGATACCGCTCTTACGGCTACGGTCACCGGGCACCCGTACGGCCCAGGTGGGGCTATGGCTTCGGCCGCGGCTTCGGCCGGGGCTTTGGCCGAGGTTGGCGCAAATGGGGGCCCTACGTATACCCCTGGTAACAACCGACAGAATCACGTAAGGAGGTGAAAGATGCCTAATGGATATGGTAGAGGATTTGGCAGAGGTGGATGGGGACTCGGCTTCAGGGGGAGTTCTCCCCCCTGGCCCTATGTTGGCCGGGGCAGAGGAGGATTGCCCAGATGCGGATATTTCTTCAGCGGGGCCGCCGGAATTCCGGTCCCTCCGCTGTACTCCACTTACGGAGCACCCTCGACAGTGGCCCAGGCTTACCCCTACGGTTATCAGATGAGTCGAGAGGAAGAACTGGAGTTCCTGAGAGACCGGGCGGAGGCGATAAAGGGAGAGTTAGAGCAGATAGATGCCAGAATGAAAGAGCTGGATGCAGAGTAAGCTAGAAAGAGGTGCATCATGAAGATCGCTGTATCAGCGACTGGCCCTGGTCTGGACGCCCAGGTGGATCCCCGTTTCGGCAGGTGTCAGCATTTCGTCATTGTTGATCCTGAGAGCATGGATTGTCAGTCTCTGGACAACTCTGGCGCCATGGCCGCCGGCGGGGCAGGCGTCAGCACTGCCCAGATCATAGCCGAGAGGGGGGCAGAGGTGGTGCTCACCGGCAACTGTGGACCTAACGCTTACCAAGCCCTTTCGGCAGCGGGGATCCAGGTGATCACCGGTGTCTCAGGACGGATAAAGGACGCTCTCGAAGACTACAAGGCGGGCAAGCTCCAGGCGAGCACGCAACCCAACGTCTCCTCGCATTACGGGATGGGTATGGGTCGGGGCATGGATGGCGGTACAGGAAGAAGGATGAGGCCACGAACAATACCCCAGGCGCCGCCTCAGGCAACGACCCCCGAGCAGGAGATACAAGTGCTTAAGTCCGAGATTCGGAGAATGACCGAGAAGCTAGGTGAGATTCAACGTCGCATCGATCATCTGGGCAAGGCGAGCTAGGCGATGCCTGTCTATGAATATTTGGACTGCCCCAACTGTGCCGTCAGGATGATCAGGGAATAGGATGATAATATCCATCGCCAGTGGGAAGGGCGGCACAGGGAAGACGCTGGTGGCTACTAGCCTGGCTCTTTCGCTAAGGGATGACTATAAGGTCCAGTTGCTCGACTGTGACGTGGAGGAGCCAAACGACCACGTGTTCCTGAGACCCGAAATCACCGGTACCGAAGCCGTAGCGACTCCGGTTCCCAGGGTAGACGAAGAGAAGTGCACCTACTGCGGCGAGTGTGCCCGGGTGTGTGCCTTTAATGCCATTGCCGTGGTGGGCAATAACGTGCTGACCTTTCCCCAGCTCTGTCACGGCTGCGGTGCCTGCGCTTACCTGTGCCCGGAGAAGGCTATTAGTGAGGAGGACCGGGAGACAGGGGTTGCTGAGTGGGGACACTCGAACGGTCTGGCTTTTGCCCATGGCAAACTCACGGTAGGTGAGGCTATGGCGCCACCGGTTATCAGGAAAGTAAAGGAACATGCCAATAACGAAGGTATCGTCATCGTAGATGTTCCGCCGGGCACATCCTGCCCGGTAGTAGAGGCACTCCGGGGGTCTGATTTCTGCATTCTGGTAACTGAGCCAACTCCTTTTGGGCTGAATGACCTGACTCTTGCCGTCGAAACAGTCCGAGAACTCGATATCCCGTGCGGCGTCGTACTCAACCGAACCGGTGTTGGTGACAGCGGAGTGGAGGAGTATTGTAGGCAGAAGAGAATACCCGTCCTGCTTACCATACCGCTGGACACTGAAATCGCCCGTCTATATTCACGCGGTATCACCATGGTCGATGGCATGCCACAGTGGAAGAGCAGGTTCTTCCGGCTTTATGACAAGGTCAGCGACATAGTTGATGAAAGAAGTCGTGGTCCTGAGCGGTAAAGGGGGCACCGGCAAAACCACCATCGTCGGCTCGCTGGCGGCCCTGGCAGAAAGAAAGGTGCTTGCCGACTGCGATGTCGACGCTGCAGACCTTCACCTGTTGCTCAGCCCTCTAGAGAAAGAGAAGAATGAGTTCTGGTGCGGGCAGGTAGCCCACATAGATGCCGACAAGTGCAATGAGTGCGCCGTGTGCCAGGAGCTATGCCGCTTCGGCGCGATCAACAACTTCAGGGTCGACGCCGTATCATGTGAAGGCTGTGGTTTTTGCTCCCGAATCTGCCCGGCCGAAGCCATAACTATGAGGGACAATATGGCCGGATACTGGTTCATCTCCGACACCAGCTATGGCCCACTCGTTCATGCCCGACTGGGAATAGCCCAAGAGAATTCAGGTAAGCTGGTGGCCGAGGTGAGGCGCCGGGCCAGGCAGATTGCTGAAGAACAGGGTTTGGATTATATTATCAGTGATGGGCCGCCGGGGATTGGTTGTCCCGTGATTTCGTCTCTTTCCGGTGCAGCATTGGCTTTGCTGGTTACCGAGCCGAGTCTTGCCGGATTGCACGATTTGGGCAGAGTGCTCGGCCTCTGCCACCACTTCGGCATTCCAGCAATGGTCTGCATCAACAAATATGATTTGAACGAGGAGAACACACGGGAAATCGAGTGCGAATGCGCCGGCCAGGGAGTTGCGGTGGTAGGAAGAGTTCCTTTCGACAATGTGGTTACCGAGTCGATCGTTCAGGGGGTGCCGCTGGTGGAATACTCTGATGGCAGCATCACGCGCGAGATACAGAGAATGTGGCATACGCTTTCCATGGTGTAGAGAGTTGCGGCCAGAGTGAGCGTTGTGACGCGCCACCCTGCTCCACCGGTGACACCTGCAGGCGCTGAGCTAAGGGACTTGCTATAGAAGACAGTATACGGAGGTTACTATGAGGTACGCGATACCGGTCAGCGGCGGGTTAGTGTCGCCGCACTTCGGTCATTGCGAATATTTCGCCTTGATCGATGTTGATGAGAGCAAGCGAAATATAATCGGTAAAGAGCTTATCCCTTCGCCGGGACACCAGCCGGGCCTTCTTCCGGAGTGGCTGGCAGAACAGGGCGTTGCGTTCGTAATATCCGGTGGCATGGGCTCCCGGGCGCAGACCCTCTTCCGGCAGAACCGGATTGGGGTCATTGTGGGCGCTGTGGAGAGTGATCCGGAGAAGGCGGTTCTGAGCTATCTCGACGGCCAACTAGCTATAGGGGATAACATTTGTGACCACTAATAGACGCAAACGGAGGGAAGCCGATGGCAACTGAAGCGCAAGTAAGAGAGAGCCTGGAAGCAATACCGGTTCCCACGGTCAAACGGAGCATAGTCGCGATGCACCTGGTGCGCCAGGTCACCACTTCTGATAACAAAGTCAATGTTACCCTGGCGTCAACAGGACTATCTGAGGACTCCCAGGTGTGGGTCAAAGCCAGGACCAGGGAGGTGCTTGAGCAACTGCCCGGGGTCGATGATACGACCGTAGAATATGTTGATGCGAAGGCAAAGGACCTGAACGAAATAGATCACATTGTTGCTGTGATGAGCGGTAAGGGAGGCGTCGGAAAGTCTCTGGTGTCGAGCCTGCTCGCTATCGCTCTGAATCGCAAGGGCCAAGAGGTAGGCATTCTGGACGCGGATATTACCGGGCCGAGCATACCCAAGATGTTTGGACTCAACGCCCGTCCCAGTGGCAACGAAACCGGACTGCTACCGGTCCTGTCGAGGTCGGGGATTGAGGTCATGTCCATAAATCTGCTCCTGCCCGGCGAGGACGATGCCGTCATCTGGCGTGGCCCGCTGATCGGAAACACCATCAAACAGTTCGGCGAAGATGTGCTCTGGGGTAAGCTCGATTATCTGATCGTCGATCTCCCCCCGGGTACTGCCGATGCACCACTGACCCTGATGCAGTCGTTTCCTATTTCGGGAATAGTCGTCGTCTTCACCCCGCAGGACCTGGTGGAGATGATCGTGCGCAAGGCGGTGAACATGGCCCGGAAAATGGAGAAACGCGTTTTGGGGGTGGTGGAGAACATGAGCTACCTCTACATACCCGAACTAGACAAGAGGATTGAGATCTTTGGAAGGAGCCGGGGCGAAGAAACGGCCCGTGTCGTCGGCGCCCCGCTCCTGGGGCAGTTGCCCATAGATCCTGAACTAGCCAGACTGTGTGATGAAGGCGGGATCGAACGCTATGACGGTGAAATCGTGACCAGCCTGGGCGAAGCCCTGGTCCAGGCGATTACGGCCGCTGGCCAATGAAAAGGAGGTGGCACAGTGTCTTCCGAATCCGACGAACTCCAGGATCTGGTTCCGGCCGACGCGCGCAGCATCTATTCCGAAACGGTTATCGACCACGCGATGGCCCCGAGGAATTTGGAGGCGATACAGAATGCCGACGGCTTTGCGAGTGAGAGGGGGCCCTGTGGTGACACAATGGAGATATGGCTCAGGATCAAAAGCGGCTGCATTGCGCGTGCCACCTTTATGACCGATGGCTGCGGGCCCAGCATCGCCTCCGGCAGCATGGTTACCGAGATGGCCACAGGCAAGAGCACCGGCGAAGCTCACAGAATCACACAGCGCGATGTGCTGGATGCCCTGGGCGGGCTGCCCGAGGATAGCGAGCACTGCGCCCTGCTGGCCGCCAAAACGCTCAAAGCAGCCTTGAAAGACTACATCGCCACGAAACAGGAGCCCTGGAAGAGGACATATCGCAGACATTAGTGACTATGATAGAGTGGAGGAGAGAAAGGAGCTGTAAACAATGCCTGAGAAGCTGCATCCCACCTGTACCAAGTGTGCCAAGCTGGCGTGTAGTCCCGCCATCGGGATTGACGCCGAGCCCGCATTCGATGAAGCACCCTCGTTTTGTCCCATGGCGCTGTTCCCCGACCTTGTCAGCGACGTTGTCCGTGAGTATGACAGACCGGAGGTCAAGGAGTTTGCGCGCCTGGCCTCGATGCAGGAATTCGAGTGCTACGAACGGACAGACCAGGGAATAAGAACCAAATTCCCCCGGATTGAAGAGCTGGTCCAGTTTGCTGCCAAATGCGGCTACAAGAGGCTGGGTCTCGCCTTCTGCCTCGGTCTGAGAAGAGAGGCCCAGATGCTTACTGAGATCCTGGAGAACAAGGGTTTCGAGATTGCCTCGGTATGCTGCAAGTCGGGCGCTGTCGCCAAAGACAGAATCGGTGTGACGCCCGATCAGCATATCGGCGGGCCGGATAGCTGGGAATCCATGTGCAATCCCATAGTCCAGGCCGAGGTCCTCAACACCGAAGGGGTCGATCTGGCCATAATGCTGGGGCTCTGTATCGGGCATGATACTCTGTTCATCAAGTACTGTCGCGTGCCGGTGACCGTGCTGGCGGTAAAGGACCGGGTCACAGGGCATAATCCGCTGGCCGCGCTCTATCTGTCGCGATCTCCTTATTACCGCAGACTGCTGGCGAAGGAATAACAACCGGATGTCTAGGAAGGAGCCCGCTGCCGGCAGTCTGAACACTTCGAAGGCAGTCAACGGGGCACCTGGAGCACACGAATGACTGTCGTTGGTCTTACGGGAAGCCTGGGCACGGGCAAGAGCACGGTAGCAGGCCTCTTCAAGGAACTGGGGGCCTACGTTGTTGATTGGGACGAGCTGGCCCGCCAGGTGGTCTGTCCTCACCGAAAGGCCTGGCAGAGAATAGTGGACTGTTTTGGGGAGGGGGTCCTGAATGAGGACCTGACCATCAACAGGCAGAAGCTGGCCGATATTGTGTTTTCCGATCCGGCAAAGCTGGCAGAGCTGAACCGGATAGTCCACCCGGAGGTGTCCCAAGAGGACCAGAGGATCACACAGGAAATCAAGGCCCTCGCCCCCGACGCGCTTATTATCAAGGACATCCCCTTGCTGCATGAAGCAGCCTGTCCCATATCTGTCGACAAGACAATCGTGGTTGCCGCCCGCGAAGCGACCCAGCTCACCAGGCTCGAGGCCGGCGGAATGACCCGGGAGGATGCCCTCAAGAGGATAAGGTCCCAAATCCCTCTAGAGGAGAAGATCAAGTCGGCAGATTTCGTTATCGACAACGAGGGTTCGCTTGAGGAAACCAGGCGGCAGGTAGAGAAGCTATACGGCCAGCTAATACGAGGGAAGAGACAGTCGAGGCACACGCGCGGCGAGGGATGACCCGCCCCGAATGCCACGAGCCGTCCCGGTTGAGCTTCAGACAGAACGTCACCCGCACAGCCGCGTGGAGGCGATATGATACGGACTACCGGCGCCCTAGGACAGACCCTATAAAGTGCCCCTTACCGCGGACGAAGTCATCAACCGACATACTGCGCTTTCCTTCCAGCTGCAGGTGCTTGAGCCCCAGAATGCCGTTACCGGTGATCACCCCAACTCCCGGCTTTCCCTCCAGGCCTATTACTTTCCCCGGCTCCCCTGCGGTCCGTCCGTCCACAGGCACAGCCTCGTGGATTTTCAGCCGTCTCCCCTCCCACCACGTATAGCAGCCCGGCCAGGGATTGTATGCCCTCACCCGTCGCCACACATCGACGGCAGGAAGGCGCCAATCGATCTCGCCGTCCTCACTGTCTATTACCTTGCTATAGGTAGCGCTGTTCTCATCCTGGACCTGCGGTCTCAATCCTCCTGACAGCCACCCGGGCAGGGTCACCAGCAGAAGGCGGGCGCCCACATCCGCC
>PWRA01000017.1 GCA_003556385.1 Dehalococcoidia bacterium
ATATAATCGGGCTCTGCCTCCAGCAGTTCCTCCCTGGGGTGAAAGCCGGTCGCCACAGCGATCGTCAGCGCGCCATACGCTTTGCCGCTCTCGATATCCCTCACGGAGTCGCCTATGACCACTATGTCACCGTCGCTGAACCGCTGCCCGGTTGATTTGTGTGCCTCATCTATGGCCATTTTCACCATGTCGGAGCGTTCCTCTACTTCCGTCCCGTAGAAGCAGAACCTGAAATACCGGCCGAGCCCGGTGGCCTGCAGAACCTGGTCCACAATGGCTGCCGAGTTGCCGGTGTACAGTGCCACGAGGTGCTCTGTCTGTGATAGCTCATCCAGTAGCTCTCTGGCGCCCGGGAGCACGCATCCCGGCACATCTCTGCGCAGCGCCTCGCCGAATGCAGCTTCGTAGGTCTCAAGCGCCTGCTGCTTGTTCGCGCGGAATACCTGCTCAGGTATGTTCTTCAGCCTGGCCAGTTCTTCGAAGTTATCAGTGAGACTCTTCCCCGCAAAGTCGATCTCGGTCAGCCTGACATCGACATCGAAAGAGCGCCGAAACAACAGCCGGGTTGCCTGGTCATGTACAGATAGGAAGTCTACAAGGGTCTGGTCCAGGTCAAAGATGATCAGTCTCATGTCGTACTGCCATGGCTGCTCTGCTCGACCCGGTACCATCCATCGTAGGGAAGGGTGAAGAAAAATGTCGAGCCTTTGCCCTCCTCCGACTCGACCCAGATTTCACCACCGTGCGCCTCCACCAGTCTCTGGCAGACCGTCAGCCCCAGACCGGCCCCTCCGGTCAGCGCAGTCCTGCTATCGCCAAGTCGCTGGAATGAGCTGAAGACCCTCGACTGCTCATCGGGAGACAGGCCCTTGCCCTGATCGCTGACACCTATGACCAGGCGCTCACTTTCTGCGCGGGCAGAGACCTCTATCTGGCTGCCCTCCGGAGAGTACTTGGCCGCGTTGTCGAGAAGGTTATAGAGTATGCGTTCGGCGCGTAGAGGATCGGCCTTTGTGGCTGGCAATCCGTCCGGGACAGAGTTCACGAATCGGTGCGAGGTAACGTGTCGTTCTATCTTGTCGATGGTTTCTTCGACGAGCCTCCTGATATCGATCGACTCGGAATAGAGAGTCAATCGCTGGGACCGAATCCTTGACAGCTCCAGGAGGTTCTCCACCAGGTGCGCAAGAGACTGGCTTTCCGCCAAAGCGTCATTCATTAGTTGATGGATGTCGTCCCGTGACAGGCGGTCCCACTCCGTGAGCAGAGTGCTGAGACTGCCGCTGATCACGGTCATCGGGGTCCGCAATTCGTGAGACACAAGTCCAATGAAGTCGTCTCTAACCCGCTCAAGCTTCTTGCGTTCGGTGATATCGACAAAGGAAGCCATCATACAGATCGGTTTGCCGTCAGCATCGGTGACAAGATTTCCCGAGATCTCAACGTCGAACCGGGAGCCATCGGGCCGCCTTGCCCTTGCCTCGCCCTGCCACGCCCCCTTCTCCAGGATCTCCCGCAATGCCTCACCAGCCAGGTCGGGATCAACGAAGAAGGACGTAGCATGGCTGCCCACTATCTGGTCGTCTCTCTCGTAGTCCCACATGATGAGACAGGCCGGGTTCACGTCGGTCACATAGCCGTCAAGGTCCGTGATGGCGATGCCGGTGATGGCCGACTCTATGGCGTAGTCCTTGACCCTGAGTTCGTTCTCCATCCGCTTGCGCCTGGTGATATCCTGAACCGTTCCAAACCCACCTGCAACCGTCCCCTGTGCGTCGAATTCCAGCTCCGCCCTTTCCTGTACCCACCTTATCTCATTTCCGACCACGATGCGGTGCTCGATATCGTACGGCTCGCCGCGTAGCGCCGCCGCCCATTTTCGATCCACGTACTCCCTATCGTCGGGGTGCACGCTGCAGAGAAAGGCCTCATAGGTCATGGGCGTGCCGACGGGTACGCCGAACACCCGGTAGGTCTCGTCGGACCAGAGAAGCCGGTTGCCGTGGACATTCAGACGCCAGCTTCCGATATTAGCTACGGCCTGGGCATGGTTCAGGTCGCGTTCGCTCTCCCGCAGGGCCTGCTCCACCTTCTTCCGTCCTGTAATATCACGAAAGACTTCAAGCTTCGAAACACTGCCGTCTGCGTTCTTGAAGGGGACGTCCACAAGATCATAGGTCTTGCCAGTCTTCTCGGAAGTCCATTCCCAGGAGACGGTCTTGCCCTCGGAGAAGACAGTGTCATTCTTACACCACGGGCATACGTCGTCCCTGTCATCCAGATACTGGTAGCACTTGCGTCCTTCCGGGGCACCGAACTCGGTCGCCATCGCCAGGTTCACGAATTCGATCTCATACCGCCGATTCACGATATAGATGCAGTCTGCCATTGAGTTCAGTATGTTGGCGAGCTGGTTTCTCTGTTCGGCGATCGTCTGCTGGCTACGCAGGAGAGCATCTCTCGCCTGCCTGTGGGTCTCGCTCTCGATCATGTCCCACCGGCCGTCCTGCAGGACCAGGGCATACTGGTGGTTCTTGACCACATCGATTACCGTGTTGCCGTCGCATCCGTCCAGGCAGCAGGTACAAACAGCCAGCATCCTGTATTGCCCTATAACCTCATTCACCCTCGCTTCATATTCGATGAACTGCTGCCAGCGGTCTTTGTCCACCCAGAACATGTCGCCGGTCATCCGCAGCCCGGCGTAACCCCGGGCGAGCGCCTGCTCCAGCCTTGCTATCCAGGCCTCGAGAACACGGTCACCGCGAAACGTGCCATCGGGCAGATACCATTCGCTGTCAGGAATCACTTCCATCTGCCCGCGTTGCAGATAGTCGTCGAAGTCAACGACAGCCTGCCTCATCGCCTCCAGGGCCTCGGCGGTCACCAGAGGCTCGGAGATGATCCACATGCAGAACTCGTTGGCCTCCAGTCCGGCCTTGAAATAGGGAACCAGTATGTCGATCAGGTCCTGTTTGCTCTGATAGAACTGGCAGACGTGAGTACCCCAGCGTACTCTGCCGATCCCTACAATGCCGCTATCTCTGATTTCGTCTGACACCGTGTGCTCCTGGGACTGTCCGTGCATCGAGGCTCGCAATCCATATTGTAGTTCGCATCCAGGTACCAGTCAACAGCGCCACCGGAGGCCTTCTTTGACAACGCGACGACCGGCATGTATTATTCAGATGATGAGTGGAGTGTGCAGGACAGTGCCGTGAAGCAGTTCCGAGTACTGGTCGTTGACGATGAGTCCCGCATTCTCAATTTTCTCACTTCCAAGCTCAAGGCGTCGGGCTACGGAGTCCTGACCGCCAGCAGCGGTATCGAAGCTCTGGAGCAGGTACAGGCGCAGGAACCGGATCTTGTGGTGCTTGATGTGGTGATGCCCACCAAGGACGGGTTTGAGACCTTAAAGGAGCTGCGCAGGTTTTCGTCGGTACCGACTATCATCCTCAGCGCAAGGGAAAGCAATGCAGACAAGGTGAAAGGTCTCAGGCTCGGTGCCGATGATTATCTGGCCAAGCCCTTCAGCCCGGACGAGCTTGTTGCCCGTATCGAGGCAGTGCGCAGACGCCTGGCTCCGCCGGAGAAGCGCAAGACGTATGACGAGCTTACCCTGGGCGAGATGACCATTGATTTCAAGAGGCATCTCGTCTGTGTGCAGGGCAGGGAGATCCAGCTAACGCGCATCGAGTGGCTACTGATCAGCGAACTGGCCCGGAATGCCGGCAACCTGATGCCCTATGACGAGCTTCTCACGCGCATCTGGGGTCCCGAATTCCGCGATGATGTGCAAATACTGCGCACATGGATTAGCCGGCTGAGAGAAAAGATAGAGCGCGCACCAGGCAGCCCCAGATTCATTCGCACGGTACCGAAGGCAGGCTACATCATGGACCTGCCTGCCGCCTGACTTGCATTCCGACCGACCTCCTCGACAGCCCATAAGATGTCATAGCGTTGTTACTTTTCGCGAGCCAATGTTATGATTTCTAGATGGCCTCTTTCTTAGAATGAGGGTCCAAGGCGCTGGCCGGTCGGGTGAGCGGACTTTGGACAAGCTAAGCCCCTGTCCGACGGAAAGGCCTGCGCCTGAGGGAGGTAACGATGGGCGATTACGTCGACGTCATGGAGGCGGATGATCTCAGGAACGGCTCTATGAGAGCGGTCTCGGTCCAGGGAAAGAGCATACTTCTGGCCAGGGTGGACGATGCGTTTTATGCGACCGACAATGTATGCCCGCACATGAAAGGTGAACTGGCTAAGGGCACCCTGAATGGAACAGTAGTGACCTGTCCCAGACATGCCTCTCAGTTTGACCTCAGGGATGGACACGTAGTTCGTTGGACCGACTGGTCCGGCGCCAAGCTCGCCCTGAGCAAGCTGTTCCGGCCCCCGAGTGGGCTCAAGACCTACCCGGTCAAGACTGAGGAAGACAGAGTCCTGGTTGAGATCTAGCGACACTGTCTGTCTGCTTCTGCACCCAGGACCGGAAATGTCATAGTTTTGTAATTATTTCCATCTGTATTTTATGACTTTTCCACCACGGGCTCCGTACAATGCTCTCCAGGGTAGACTTGGACATCGAAGGAGCCCGGGAAGGGCTGGACAGGTGGCGGGTCTGCAGATCCCATGTATAGGGAGCGAGAGACCATAGTCCGGCGGCGGGTGGATAAAGAGAGGCCATGGAAGTGGAGTTACACATGCCGCGCGGTGCTGCCTGAAGCCGGGAACCGGCCGAACACATTAGGACGAATGATATGGCACTAGCGAAGGGAGGATACCGGCACATATGCTCGAGGGAAAACGGATAGCCATTCTGGTTGAAGAGGATTTCGAAGATGCCGAGTTGACGGAACCGCTGCGCGCGATGAAGGAGGCAGGCGCGAGAGTTACGATTGTAGGGAGCGGCCCAAAGAAAACCTACAGGGGAAAGAGGAAGACGGCCGAAGTGACGGCGGACACGACCGCCGACACAGTCGATGTCGGCCAGTTCGATGCTATAATCATCCCGGGCGGGTATGCTCCCGACAAGATGCGCATGCACCAGTCTATGGTGGACCTGGTTCGCCGGGCAAACGGCGAAGGGAAGCTAATAGCGGCAGTGTGCCACGGTCCTCAGCTCCTGATCTCAGCAGATGCTGTGAAAGGACGCAGGGTCACCTCATGGCCTTCTGTGGCTGTGGATCTGAAGAATGCAGGGGCCACCTGGGTTGACGAGCCGGTGGTCAGGGACGGCAATATCGTCACGTCGCGCAAACCCGCCGACCTGCCCATGTTTAACAAGGCGATAATAGAGGCTTTGCTGTAGGCCAGCTATAGAAGCGGAGGCCGCAGGACCTCCGCCTGGACCGGCTGAATGAGGGCGGGCCATGGCCGGTAGCAGGCCTGCACACGGAGGTTTGCGATGTAAAGGAACAAGAGTGCACACCGGTGTAACCAGTGACAGAGCAACGATAGAGAGGAAATCACGAATGTATGAGAGAATCTTAGTGCCCTTAGACGGGTCCAAACTGGCCGAGTGCGCTCTTCCCTATGCGGAAGAGTTGGCCAAAGGTTGTAGCGCACAGGAGGTGATACTGGTCAGTGTTACCGAGCAGGTACAAAGTAGTACACGTGCCCCGGAGGCTCAGGAGCGCTTCAGGAGCAGCGACTCCCCACAGGTGGCAGGCGCAGGGTCCGAGGTGGTTGTAACCTTCGGCAAGCAGGAGAGACAGGCCCAGAGGTATCTGGAGAAGATAGCAAGGAGCCTGAAAGCAAAAGGAATCAATGTGCGGACCGACGTGCTTTGCTGGCCGCCTGCAGAAGCGATAGCTTCCTATGCAGGGGCCAATGACGTGGGTGTCATCGTCATGTCCAGCCACGGACGTTCGGGCCCCAGCAGGTGGGCTTACGGCAGTGTTGCCGATAGAGTGTTTCGATCGAGCTGTGTTCCCGTTTTAATGGTCAGAGCGCCGGGATGTGTTGCCGGCTTTTAGCCGGCCCACCGGAGTTCGCTGAACGAAAATCCAACGAGGTGAGACATGTACGGAAGAATACTGGTACCGTTAGATGGATCGAAGCTGGCCGAGTGCGCGCTCCCGCATGCGGAAGCCCTCGCCACGGTCTGTAGCGCAGAGAAGGTCATCCTGGTCAGTGTCACAGAGCGCGTCCAGGGCTATCGAGCCATTGAGGATCACGGCCAGCCGGTGACTCAGCGGGAGCGACTCGTGCCGGAAGCAGTCGGAAAGCTCCAGAAGCAGGCCGAGAAGTATCTGAGCAAGATCGCAAAAGGGATGGAGGCCAGGGGGATCAAGGTGGATACGGACGTGCTGCTGGGTTCTCCTGCCGACGAGATCATCCTGTACGCAAACGACCCCGGGGCCGACATCATAGTTATCTCGAGCCACGGTCGCTCTGGCGTCAGTAGATGGGCCTATGGCAGTGTTGCCGACAGGATATTCAGGGGTAGCTGCGTTCCGGTGTTGATGGTCAGAGCGCCTGGCTGCGTACCGGGATTTTGAGTCGGGTGGAGTTGATCGCGACCAGTGTGCTGAGGCATGGGTAACAAAGGTGCTACCTCATGAGTGGGGATGCACAGGAGGGATCGGTATGAAACAAATCGGAGAGCTATTTCAGACTGCGGACTGGAAGACGGAGAAGCATGTACCGATAATCGACTGCGCGGACCAGGTAAAGGCCGGTGAGTTCTTCGCTGTGAAGGTAACCCTGGGCAAAGAAGTAGCCCACCCCAACACAACCGACCACCACATCCGGTGGATCTCGATCTACTTCCACCCTGAAGGGGACAAGTTCCCGTACCAGATCGGCCACATCGAGTTTGCCGCTCATGGTGAGTCAGCGCAGGGGCCGGACACAAGCTCAATATACACTCACCATGAAGGCACTATATCGATGAAGACGGAGAAGCCCGGGGCTATGTACGCCATTGCTCTGTGCAACATCCACGGTCTGTGGCAGTCGAGCAAAGACGTGCGAGTGGCCTAGGAGCGCGCCACATGCTCCTGTCTTGTCAGGCGCTCGAGCCAGGAATGGCTGTGCCCTCTCGAACTGTGCAGGGTGCTTGCCATTGTGAGAGTAAGCGCCGGGAAGTGTCTCACGGATGACGACCGAGGTCGAGTTGAAAGGAGGTGCATCGTGACTTATCTGCCCAGCATCTACAAGGAGTTCAAGAAACAGTATCCGGAGATCGGAGCGACCTATGACGAACTGGCCGTCAAGATCCACCACAGGGGCCCGCTCGACGAAAAGACGAGGCGGCTCGTTAAGCTGGGCATCGCCATCGGCTTGAGCTCGGAAGGTGGGGTCAGGTCTCATGCGCGGCGGGGCCTTGACGAAGGGTTGACGGCCGATGAGCTTCGGCATGCCGTGCTCCTGGCCTTCACTACGGCCGGTTTTCCCTCGATGATCGCCGCCATGAAGTGGGTGGATGAGGTCATAGACAAGCACACCAGCGGCGAGCTAGGAGGTAGCTGATGCGCGTCGATTTCAGCTTCATGGTAGGAGGAGAGGCGGGCCAGGGCGTGCAGTCGGTGGGCTTCCTGTTGGCCAGGATGTTTTCCCGCGGCGGCTACCATGTCTTCGCCGATCAGGACTATGAATCGAGGGTAAGAGGCGGGCACAACTTCTTTCGCATTCGGATCAGCACTGCTGAGGTCGGGGCCATTGCGGAAGACATAGACATACTCGTGGCACTGAACAAGGAGACCATCGATCTACATCGACCGAAAATGGCTCAGGGCGGCATAATTGTCTACGATGGCGACCAGACGCAGGGAGTTACGGGCGACAGCCATCTCCTCAGGGTCCCGCTGGAGAGGTTGGCGGAAGAGCGGGCCGGGGGCAAACTCATGATCAACACCGTCGCTCTCGGTGCTGCCCTTTCGCTCGTGAACTACGACCTGGGCATACTGGAAAAGGTTCTGGAAGACCGTTTCGGAAAGGGGCAGGTCGCAAAGCAGAACGTGGCAGCGGCTCAGGCGGGTTATGACTACGTCCAGTCCGAGCACAAAGGAGACTTCCACACGCTTGAGTCCTGCACCCCGACCGATAGAATGCTGCTCACCGGTAATGAGGCATTGTCGCTGGGGGCCATCGCCGCAGGCTGCAAGTTCATGGCCGCCTACCCTATGACACCGGCCAGCTCTATCATGGAGTACCTGGCAGCCAAGTCGGAAGACCTCGATCTGGTAATGGTCCATGCCGAAGACGAGATAGCTGCCATCAACATGGCTGTCGGCGCGGGATATGCCGGTGTCAGGGCCATGACAGCGACATCCGGAAGCGGCCTCTGTCTCATGGTGGAAGGTATAGGACTGGCGGCCATCACCGAGACGCCGGTGGTGATAGTTGACGGACAGCGACCCGGTCCTGCCGTAGGCCTGCCGACCCGGACCGAACAGGCCGACCTTCAGTTCGTGCTTCACGCCCACCACGGTGACTTCGCCCGCGTCGTCCTCGCACCGGCTACGGTTGAGGATGCCTTCTGGACGACGGTAAAGGCCTTTAACTGGGCCGAGAAGTACCAGTTGCCCGTTATCATACTCACTGATCAGCATCTGGCAAGCTCCTATGCGACAGTAGATCAGTTCGATCTGGCCAAGGTAGCCATTGACAGGGGCCTCCTGTACTCCGAGAACGATGCCGACCCTCAGGAATACATGAGGCACAGGGTCACAAAATCCGGTATTTCTCCCAGGGCCTTTCCCGGACTGGGCGAGGCCCTGGTGATCACCGACTGTGATGAGCACGACGAAAGCGGGCATCTAACCGAAGATGCGGAATTGAGGACGGCCCAGGTACGGAAGAGGCTGCGGAAGTTTCACCCGCTTAAGGAAGAGGCCGGCACTCCCCGCGGGTACGGCCCTCAGGGAGCGCAGATAACCCTTGTCGGGTGGGGCAGTACCTGCGGGGCAATCCGCGAGGCCGTCGATATCCTGCGCAGGGATGAACTCGACGTCAACATGCTTCACCTCAATGAACTATGGCCCTTCCCCACGCAGGCGCTGGTCGATGCCATCGGCAAAACCCGGAGTACCTACGTCATCGAGAGCAACGCGACGGGACAGCTCGCCCGCCTCATAAAGACGGAAACTGGACACGATGTGGGCGGCCGGATTCTCAAATATGACGGGAGGCCTTTCACTCCGGCTCATATCGTCGAAGCAGTCAGAAAGGAGGAAGGCTAGCGATGGTCACTATGTCCGATTACACCGGGCTTAAGCCGGCATGGTGCCCCGGCTGTGGCAATTTCGGCATCTTGAGGGCGTTGAACAAAGCACTGGTAGAAATGGAGATCGAACCTCATCAGGTCCTGCTCGTCTCGGGCATCGGCCAGGCCGGCAAGCTACCTCACTATACGAAGGGCAACGTGTTCAACTCTCTGCATGGCAGGCCGGTCCCGCCGGCTATCGGCGCCAAGATCGCCAATCCAGAGTTGACGGTCATCGCTATCAGCGGCGACGGTGATGCTTACGGCGAGGGGGGCAACCATTTCATCCACGCCGCCCGCCGCAACCACGATATTACCTATCTGGTGCACAACAACCAGGTCTACGGACTGACCAAGGGACAGGCTTCGCCGACAAGCGATTTCGGTTTTGTTACCAAGACGACGCCGCGAGGGGCAGCAAATCCCGTGAACCCAGTAGCCATGGCCATCGTCGCTGGCGCCAGCTTTGTGGCCAGAAGCTTCGCAGGCGATATAGACCACCTCGCAGATCTTATTAAGCAAGGCATCGCTCACAGAGGCTTCGCTCTCATTGACATTCTTCAGCCCTGTGTCTCGTTCAACCATAAGAACACATTCCAGTGGTATCGGGAACGGGTGCACGAACTCGAACAGGAAGGTGACGACCGCAGCAATAAGCGGGCGGCACTGGAAAGAGCGCTAGAATGGGGCGAGGGGATTCCTATCGGTATCATCTATCAAGACAAGTTGCCGGTCTACGAAGACGGTCTGCCGGCGCTGAAGGAGCAGCCACTTGTACGTCAGCACGTTGACCATGGCCGCGTCGAAAAGCTCCTTACCGAGTTTACGTGAGGCTACGGCCATGTATGAGCACTGCTATCGATGCGGGAACAACCGGACCACCGCTGCGCGAGGCATTCGTCACGAGGCGTATGTGTTGCCCGTCGATGAGCGCGATGGCCGTGGTCGGATATCATGAACTGGAACAACCTGATGGATACACCGCCAGTAGGAGGAAAGAATGGCATACTACATAACAGAAGACTGCATAAACTGCGCCGCATGTGAACCCGAATGCCCGAACGAGGCGATCAGCGAGGGAGAGGTGATCTACATAATCGACCCGGACCTGTGCACCGAATGCGTGGGCGCGTACGAATCGCCCCGTTGTGCCGAGGTCTGCCCGGTGGACGTCTGCCTTCCCGACCCCAACCACAAGGAGACGAGGGAGCAACTGCTCGAGAAGTGGCGCGGTCTGCACCCGGGTGAAGAGCCGGCGCCAGGCACCTATTAGCAGGTCACCCACGTAGAGGTAGCAATATGCCCACAGTAAGAGCCTTTTTTACCAATATGTCGGTATCCATGCCTGCGGGACGCAAGCTGAAGCTGGTCTTGCGCAACCAGTCGATAAAGATCTTCCGGAGGCGGAACTGCTGCGGCCACCCTGGCGAACCCGGGTGCTGTGAGGGATCGGTAGCCCCGCACCGGCATGAAGGGGAGCGGGGCAACGAGGCTGCTGATGTCTGAACTATCCATCGGCAAAGAACTCCTGGAACTGGCCATAGAGATAGAGAAGAATGGGCGGTTCTTCTACGAAGTCGTGGCGCGCCTCAACCGTAACGATCAACAGATTGTGAAAGCCTTTTCCGAGCTTGCTACGCGGGAGCAGCAGCACGAGAACACCTTCCGCGATATGCTGGTCCGCCTTGGCGGATACAGGCCTCAGCAACAGCACGCCGGCGAGCATTATCAGTACATCCGGGACCTGGCCCGGTCGAGCATCTTCACCGGGGAGCGTGTGCAGGCGCTCGTGACGGATAAACCCATGACCGATCTTGAAGCCCTGGAGATCAGTATCGGGTTCGAGAAGGACTCCATCCTGTTTTACTCCGAGATGAGGGGCATGGTGCCCCAGCAGGAGCAGGACATTGTTGACATAATAAGCAACGAGGAGAGAAAGCATCTCAGTGAACTGGCATACATGGCAGGCAGACTGAGAGGCACTATGTGATCGCATGGCGGCACGAGAGGGAGGAGCGATGATCAAGTTCAACGGAGTCAACCACCTGGCTATGGCTACCGGCGACATGGACGCCACGATCCGTTTCTGGAGGGATCTGCTCGGTATGCGGCTCGTCGCCGGATTGGGAGAACCGGGTTACCGTCACTATTTCTTCCAGATCTCGGACTATGACCTGATCGCCTTTTTTGAGTGGTCTGGTGTCGAGCCCTTTGCCAAGAAAGACCATGGTCGTCCGGTCAGCGGGCCCTATATCTTCGATCACGTGTCTTTTGGCGTTGGGACCGAGGACGATCTGTGGCGGTTGAAAGACAAACTCGAGGCGGCGGGCTTCCACGTGTCGGATGTAGTCGACCACGGCTTCATCCACTCAATATACGCCCACGATCCCAACGGCATACCCGTGGAGTTCTCGCACAACGTGGAGGGTATCGACATCAGACAGGAGCCACAGTTGCGCGACAAGGCGCCCTCGGCGGTAACACAGGAAGGCCCGGAGCCGCACAGCGGAACATGGCCCCAGGTCGCTACGCCAACCCCCGAATCCGAGCGCATAGTGTACCCGGGCGCCGGGACGGAGCTGTTTCACGGCAAGAAGGGTACCTAGGCGACAGGGGGTGGTCATGGGTCAAGCACGCATACTGTCACGGAGCAGTGCGATGTTCGCCGACCGGCGGGATGCCGGAATGCAACTGGCGCAGCAACTGGCGCCCTATCGTGGACGGCAAGCTGTGGTGCTTGGCGTTCCGCGCGGAGGCGTAATCGTGGCACAAGAGCTTGCCCATGCTCTGGATGGAGACATGGATGTCGTACTGGCGCACAAGCTAGGTAGCCCGAGCCATCCCGAGCTGGCCATCGGTGCTGTGGCAGAAAACGGCGCACTCTTTCTCAATGAAGAGATAATACGTTCGCTTGACGTGGACGAGAAATACATTCAGCAGCAGAGGGACCGGCGCATGGCTGAAATCAGACACCGCGCCGAGCTATTCCGCAGGTACCTGCCCAGGGTGCCGCTGGTGGGCACGATCGTTATCATAACAGATGACGGGGTGGCTACTGGCGCCACTACCCAGGCAGCTATCCGGGCGACACGCCTGGAACGCCCGGATATACTGATCGGCGCTCTGCCCGTCGGCCCGGAGGACACTATAATCCAGCTGGCACAGGAAACGGATGAGATGATCTGCCTTCGTAGCCCGCCGTTGTTCACTGCTGTCGGCCAGTTCTACGAGCACTTTGAACCCGTGGCAGATGAGGATGTCCTGCGCGTTCTACAGCAGGAACAATTGAGGAGAAGCTGAGAAAGGAGGCATTACCATGGCAACTTACATAATACTTAGTCGTATTTCGCCGCAGGCCCTGGAGAATCCCGGCGAACTGAAGCAACTCGCGGACAAGGTCTCGGCGAAGATCAAGGCCGAGTGCCCCGGGGTCGTCTGGAAGGACAGCTACGGCACATTAGGACGTTTCGACATAGTCGACATCATAGAATCAGAAGACCCCGAACAGGTCTCCAGGGCGATCATGATTCTGCGTACCTCCGGACACGAGACAACTGAGACGCTGGTGGCGTCACCCTGGGATCAGTTCCTGGCCAACCTCTGATTGTGTGGGGTCAATCAAGCTCCCCCAGGGTTCGCCGAGGAACAGTGCCAGACCTCATCACTGGACCGGACGGCCCTGGCGGGTGACGGTCTGGGCCACCTAGAACCGTCGTCTATCATCGCGGCGGTGGGGGCTTTCGAAGGGCGCGCCGTTCTGCTACACTCTGCCTGTATAGAAACCCCCTTTGGAGAGGAGACCATGGAACCACAGAAGTATGAGGTCCCTAGTGACAAGCTGCGCTGGACATGCGATCCAGAGATATTCCGGTTTGAATGCACCGGCGATCTGGCTCCCCTCCGGGAGTTCGTTGGTCAGGAGCGGGCGACGAGGGCCATTGAGTTTGGCATAAACATGGCCAACACCGGGTACAACATCTATGTCGCCGGCCTCACCGGGACGGGAAAGACCAGCATGGTCAAGGCCTACATCGAAAGAGTCATCGGGGAACGGAAAGCGCGGGGCGAAGCCGTCAAGCTCTGTGACTGGTGTTACCTCCACAACTTCAAGGAGCCAGATAGTCCTCAGATTGTCAGCCTGGCTCAGGGTGCGGGCAAAGCTCTCCGTGAGGGCATCAGCCAGTTGCTCGAAACAATCCGCCAGGGCCTGGGACAGGCCTTCTTGAGCGAGGAGTATAAGAGCCAGAGACAGAAGACAGTTGAAGAGGCCCAGGCCGAGCAGCAGAAGCTGTTTGAGGAGATGGCCAGCGAGGTCCGCCGCCAGGGCTTCGTTCTCCAGATGACCCCGGCGGGCCCGGCCTTGCTTCCCATGCACGAGAACCGCCCCATGCAGGAGCAGGAATACCTCGCTCTGAGCGAACAGGACAGGAAGCAGCTTGAAACCAAGCAGGCTGAACTACGGAAGAAGTTGCAGCCGAGCTTTGAACACGCCGGCAATGTACAGATGAAAGCGCAGGAGCGGTTGAAGCAGCTGGACAAGGACGTGGGCGAATACACCGTAGCAGGCTCCTTCAAGTCGCTCTTCGAAGAGTACGCTGACTCGCCCAAGATAACCCAGTATCTTGCCGACCTCAAGTCTTACGTACTCGATAATCTTGAGATCTTCAAGGGAGATGAAGAGCCGGCGCACCCTTTATTCGGAGTTCCGCTCAGTCAGGTTATGGGGGGCCGAAACCCGTTCCTTCCGTTCCAGGTCAACCTCTTCGTCGACAACAGTGAAGCGACAGGCCCGCCGGTCATTCTGGAGACCAATCCGAATTTTGGCAATATGTTCGGCAAGATCGAGCGGCGATTTCTGCTCGGCGGATATCTCAGTGACCACACCATGCTCAAGGCCGGCGCCCTCAGCAGGGCCAACGGCGGCTATGTGCTGCTCAACGTGACTGGCGTTCTGACCAATCCTGGAGTGTGGTCGGCCCTCAAGCGCGCTATTAAGAACGGTGAGGTCAGGATAGAGGACCCATTTGAGCAGTTCGGGCTCATCGCGCCCCAGGGCCTGCGACCGGAGCCGATGCCGATCGAGGTGAAGGTAGTGCTTACCGGCGACGCGCTCCTCTATCAGATGCTGTCCCTGTATGACGAGGACTTCTGGGAGATATTCAAAGTGAAGGCCGATTTCGACTCGCAGATTGAGAAGACCAGCGACAATATGCTGGCCTACGCTGCCTTCCTCTGCGGGTGTTGTGAAGAATGTGAAGCCCGGCATTTCGACCCGAGCGGTGTCGCCAGGATCATCGAGTATTCTGCTCGGATGGTGGCCGACCAGGAGCGGCTTTCCTCAAGGTTTGCCCAGATAAAGGACTGGGTTGAAGAGGCCAACTACTGGGCTTCCCGGGATAATGCCAGATTTATCTCCGCCGGCCACGTACAGAAGGCCATTGATGAGAAGCTGTTTCGCCACGATCTTCTTGATGAGCGGATTCGCGAGATGATAGCTCGCGGCACGATCATGATAGACGTCGAGGGCGAAGTGGTCGGCCAGCTCAACGGCCTGAGTGTCTACACTTTTGGTGATATCGCCTTTGCCAAGCCATCCCGCATCACCGCCAGAACCTTTCTGGGACGGGGCGGTGTCATCAACATCGAGCGTGAGTCGCAGCTAAGCGGCCCCATCCACAACAAAGGAGTGATGATTCTGAGCGGCTATATGGGCTGGAAGTACGCCCAGGACAAGCCGCTATCGCTCTCCGCCAGCCTGTGCTTCGAGCAGTCCTACGAGGGAATAGATGGGGACAGCGCCTCGTCGGCCGAGCTATATGCTATTCTCTCGAGCCTCTCAGGCATACCGCTGCGGCAGGGGGTCGCGGTGACCGGATCGGTAAATCAAGAGGGCGACCTCCAGGCTATAGGCGGCGTCAACCAGAAGATAGAGGGCTTTTTCAAAGTATGCCGGGCCAAGGGTCTTACCGGCGATCAGGGTGTACTCATTCCGCACCAGAACCTGAAGAATCTTATGCTCCGGGAAGAGGTAGTGGACGCCGTCAGGCAGGGGCAGTTCCACGTCTACTCCGCAGGAAATATCGACGAGGGCATTGAGATACTGACCGCTATACCGGCCGGAGCTAAGCAAGAAGACGGCGCCTATCCCGATGGCACGATCAACCGCCTCGTCGACGATCGACTGAGGGACATGGCCAGACGGCTCAAGGATTTCTCCGCCGGGGACAAGGGAAAGCGAGAGTGAGCTAAAGCCCTAGGCTTCCAGCAGACAGATCCCTTCTGGCTGGAGGATGAACGGGACCAGGCTCTCGGAGATCGAGAATTCCAGCCTCTCCCCGACCGGCCCTATGAAACCGACCGTCAGGTCCTGCCCAAGGACAATGGACGCAACTTGGCGACCGGAGGCCAGTACTATGCCACCGCTTTCCAGAGCCGGCGCTTTGAACACTCCTTCCATCGCCATAGTCTTTATGTGCTCAAGCTCGCTGAAGTTGCCTGTTGGATAGCGGCGCAACAACAGGTTATAGCGAGCGGGGGACAGTGCCAGGCAATAAGGACCATGAAAGCCAGCGCTGTCCAGCGTCGTCAGGGCCTTGATGATGTCCTCGGCCGCAGCACCCGTCTCCGTCCAGGGAGTCAGTTGCACTCGCTGAGAGCCCTCACCGGTGAGCAAGCCCATCGCGTCGTCAGCCCCTCGGAAGACTAAGTTGTCCTCCAGTTCGGCACACTCCACCGCAGCAGCGATCAGCGGCCTGGTGTCGAACAACATGCCGTCTCTTTCGAAAGCGGCCAGGTCCCGCTTGCCAAGGGCGAAATTCCTGCTTATCAAAACCAGGGGCAGCACCCGGCTAGTAATCGGCGCCGATACCTGCTCTGGGTCGCCCAGAGCCACAGCCTTCATACCAAGTCCATGCGGCCCGTCAACATGAAGCATACGACGACCGGTCAGGACGCCCTTGGCCGCTTCGACCACAGTCTTATCCAGTATATCCCACGTCTTGTCCTCTATAGGAGCATCGTCTCGAGAAAGATACTTGTTCTTCATCGTTGGCCCTCCTCTACGCTATTCCTTCAGTGAACCGATTGTCGCCTCTCCGCCCTCGGACGACTCGGCTTTGCTTTGCTCCGGCTTGTCGATCTCGGCGGCCATTTCATCTACTTCTTCGGCACCTTGGGCAAGCCACTTATCCTCGTCACCCGTCAGTATCTGCAGCAATCTCTGGAATTCGCCGACGTGCTCTCTTTCTTCATTGGCGACGTCAACCAAAACCCTCTTAGCGAGCGGATGGTCGGTTGCATCAGCCTGAGCCATATATAGATGGATGGCCTCCTCTTCGGCTGCCACGGCCAGTCGAATGGCCCGGACGAGTTCCCCGCTATTCAGCTTCCGGTCGGGGATGTTCCCGACAAATGGGTTGGTAAACTCCGGCATTTGCGCACCTCCTTAGCATATTCCGCGGCCTGACTTACGCAGACCGCGTGCAGCCCTTCTACGCTGTCCACGCCATGCTATCAGGCTGCGGGTCAAAAAGTCATAAAAAGCGCAGGCAAAAAGTTACAATTACATGACATTTCACACTTCGGCGCCGCCCTTTGCCCGGACCGTATGCCTGTAGGGCCCACCACAGGATCGGCCGCTCTCCGATGCTACATGAGGCACGCCGGGAGAGCGTGAACCACCTTACTCAGGCCCGACTACTCTCTATTGAGGTTGCTCAAGGCTGCAGGCACCACCTCAGTGATCGCAGGATGGATGTGCATGCCCCGTCTTATCTGGTCGATGTCGCCACCTGATGCTAATGCGTTTACAGCCTCCTGGATGATAATCGGCGCATAAGGTCCGATGATGTGGAAACCCACCAGCTTTCCGCCTTCAGCGTCCACAATAGCCTTAGCGAAGCCCTCTTCCTCCATCATCGCCTCACCCTGGGCCACGTCCCAGTACCGCGCCCGTCCGACCGAAATCTTGTGCGCCTTCCTGGCGGCCGCTTCGGTTAGCCCCACGGAGGCGATCTGCGGGTGCGAGTAGACGGCGTGAGGAGCGGCACTATAGCCCATCTTCACTTTGTTGCCGTGGATGCCGTTGTGGGCGGCCACCATCGATTCAACGTTGGCCACATGCGTAAACATCTGCTGCCCGTTGATGTCGCCCACTGCGTATATTCTCTTCTTTGTCGTCTCCAGGTACTCGTTAACCTTGACGAATCCCCTCTGGTCTACCTCGACGCCCGTACTCTGTGCTGCCAGCAGGTCGGCATTGGACCTGCGACCGGTTGCGAGCAGTATCGTCTGCGCCGTGAATTCGCTCTTTTTGCCTGTCTTCGTATCGGCGACAATGACCGCCACTCCACCGGCATTCGTCCTGATCTCCTCTGCCCGGACATCGGTGTAGACGTCCATGCGCCAGCTTAACTGCTCCTTCAAGAGCCTGGCTATCTCGGGCTCCTCGGCGAGCACCAGCCGGTCGGCCATCTCCAGGATCGTCACCTTTGTGCCCATCGCTGCAAAGAAATGTCCATACTCTGCCGCAACGTAGCCACCTCCGATAATTATCAGGCTCTCGGGTCTTTCGCTTAGCTCCAATAGCGTTTCGTTGGTCAGGTAGTCCACACTGTCCAATCCCTCTACCGGTGGCAACATGGGGCGCGAGCCGGCAGCTATGAAGATGTGGTCGCCCTTGATTGTTTCGCCGTTAACCTCCATAGTGTAGTCCCCGGTGAAGTGTCCCGTGCCTTCATAGAAGTCCAGTTCTTTCATTGCCGCTAGACCCCTTTGCATATGTGCCCTGTTCTCGCCTACCGATTCCCTCATGCGCTCCATGATAGAGCCGAAGTCTATGCTTGTGATGTCGGCCTCAATCCCGAGCTTCCCGGCTTCCCGTATCTCGGCCACCCTGTCGGCCGCAAAGATGAGCATCTTCGACGGGATACAGCCGTTGTTGGCACAAGTACCACCGAAAGGTCCTTTGTCCACCAACGCCACTTTCAGGTCATGACCAAGAGCCTCGTCGACGATGTTCATCCCGCATCCCGAGCCTATGACTATCACTTCGTATTCCTTCATACCGTGGCCTCCTCTGTGTTATACGTGAAGCCGGCGTACTAGCGCGACACAGTTTTCGAACGCATCAACCACTGGTTATGGGGAACCCGGCCTCTTTCCATGCCTTCATACTACCGAGTACATTGTAGACCCCGGAGAAACCTGCCCGGCGCAGAAGGCTTGCGGCAAGCGAAGCTCGGCGACCCACGTTACAGATGACCGCGATGCGCCGGTCGGGAGGCACCTCGGCCAACCTCTCATTCAGGTGCCCCACATAGATATTGACGGCGTCCGCTATATGCCCGGAATCCCACTCGTCCTGCCCTCGAACATCCAGCACGACCACATCCTCGCGACGGTCCAGCATGTTCTTTAGTGTGTGCACCGAGATCGGCGGCAGCTGTTCGACGGGAAACCCGGCGTTGTACCACGCTTCGATACCACCCCTCAGATAACCGGCAATCCGATCATATCCGATTCTTATCAGGTAACGGACGGCCGGGTCCAGGTGAGACCGGTCACCACCGATGAGCAGGATCGGTCTATCGTATGGCAATACCCACCCGGGGAAGACCGCCAGGCCTTCCAGCCAGATGCTGTAGGCGCCCTGGATATGAGCTCCGCCAAAGGCGGCTGGTTCACTCGTATCAACCACTAATGCCCCGCTGTCCATCTTGCTTCTGAACTCACCAGGCGAAAGCGGAGGCGGCTGAGGCAGCCCTCCGAGCAAGGGTGGCCCATCCAGATTGTATATCTCCATCTGCCGGAAGTAGGGCGGCCTTTCCGGCTTCTCCGCGAGCTTATATCGAACAAAATCATCCCTGTCGTTCATCTGGAGAACAGGGTTCTGAATTCGCTCTGTGCCTAATGTGCTCTCGTCCCGGTCTCCGATGTTCACCCCACAGACCGAGCCACCGCCATGAGCCGAGCAGAGTATCGCGCCATCGCCCAGCGGAAGGATCCTGCTGAAAAGAGTGTCATGGAGATCTGATGCCAGTCTTGGCGCTTCCCCGGGTCCGTACAGGTCGGTGCGCCCGACGTCACCGACGAACAGTGCATCGCCGGTGAAGACCATTATGGTTGCCCTGCCGGACGATGGATCGGTCACAGCGTATGCCATGCTCTCATCGGTGTGGCCCGGAGTATGTAACGCAGTCAGGTCGATCTTGCCGATGCGAAACCGTTCTCCGTCCTGCACGGTATTGCCGTACTTCCAGGGAAGCCCGGGGCCATGATATATCTCGGTTCCAGTGATGCCGGCAAGCTCGAGAGAACCGACCACATAATCCTCATTGCGGTGTGTTTCAAGGATATACTTGACATTCAGTCCCCTCTGCCTGGCGTAGTCAACGTAGACCTGACAGTCACGGCGCGGATCGATGATGGCGACCTCACCCCGAGAACCGATGATGTAGGAATTGTGAGCTAGCCCTGTCGATCTGAAACGCTCGAATATCATACGGTTTCACCCGGCGCACAGGCGTCGATCGTGGGCGGGAGCTACCCTCTTAGTCGCCCCCCGTTGATGACGATGGCCACCCCGCTTATATGGTCGGCCTCCGGACAGACAAGAACACGGCCGACCCGGCTGTTCGCTTGGGTCGTGTCCAATCTTCTCATGCTAGTTAACACCCCGCCGGACCAGGCGCATGCCTCTGCGCCGACTCGCTGGTCCGAGTCGGGCGCGTGCTCGTTTAATCACGCCACCGTAGCCAGTCCAGACCGGCCCGGTCGAAACCCATCCGCAGCCCACGGTAAGCTCCGTTTCCGTGGTCTGCACCGTCGCCCGCTCCAGGCGACCGGACCTTCCTGGTTGGCCTGATTTTCCCTCCGCAAACACATCTACTTTCCTGGGGCTGCTCCAGGGCCCAGCCGTAGTACTTCGTTCCGCACCTCAGGCAAATGCCCTCTGGTGTCTTACCCGGGGGTACCCCGCTCACTCTGTCCTCCTCTAGCTGCTTCTCTGGTTGCCAGCCAGATGAGCAACTACTGCAAGAACGCTATACGCTACCTGCAGGATGCATTCATATGCACATAGATTGTAGGCCAGGATCAATGGAGAAGTCATAACATATGAACGCGCGCTATTACAAAACTATTACATCGGGGCCTGAAGATGACGCCGTGAAATCCGCGGACAGGCAGCGTTCGGTAGACTGCTCCATCTATGTGGAAGAACGATAATGACACATTTTTGTTACTTTTGCTGCCCGCATTTTATGACTTTTCCACTACCCGTTTGATAGACTCGTCCGTGGCGGCTCGGACAGATCCGGCCGTCCCGGTCTTGTCTACCGGTAGATAACCCGGCAGAGTTGTGGACGAATGACTAGGCAATGGTGCAAATCCCAATGGTCGCGTTGGGTTTTACGAGGGGAAACAACTGACTCACTGGAGTCGTCCGCGCTTTGACGAAATCAGGCATATGAGAAAGGTTTATCTGGACAACACCGCTACGACCCGGCTCTTGCCCGAGGTCAGCGAGGCAATGATGCCCTATCTGGGCGATAGCTTCGGCAACCCTTCGTCGCTTCACGATTGGGGAGACGCGGCCCGGGAGGCGCTCGAAGTGGCACGGGGGCAGGTGGCCAGCCTCATCGGTGCTGATCCGGATGAGATCATATTCACCGCCAGCGGAACGGAGAGCAACAACCTTGCTGTGAAGGGACTGGCACTGGCGCAGCAGAAAAGGGGCAAGCACGTTGTTGTCTCTGCCATCGAGCACTTTTCGGTGCTGCACTCCGCCAGAACATTGCGGAAATGGGGCTTCGAGATCAGTGAAGTCCCGGTCGACCGAGATGCCGTAGTCGATCCCGACGACGTTCGCCGTGCGCTGAGAGACGATACGGTACTCGTATCGGTAATGCACGCCAATGGAGAAGTGGGTACCGTCGAACCGATAAGGGAGATAGCCGCGATAGCGAGAGAGCGGAATGTGTCGTTCCATACCGACGCCGTCGCTACGGCGGGGACAATGCCCCTGAAGGTGACCGAACTGGGCGTGGACGCTCTGAGCCTGGCCGGAAACCAGTTCTACGGTCCCAAGGGTGTGGGAGCACTCTGGGTGCGAAAGGGAGTGCGGGTTATGCCGCTTCTCGACGGCGGTATCCAGGAGGGAGGGAGGCGGGCGGGCACCGAGGATGTGCCGGCCATCGCCGGCCTGGGCAAGGCAGCCGAACTGGCCGGGGCTTACATGGCGGAACGCACAGAGCGGCTAGTCCCCTTACGAGACCGCCTGCTCAAGGAACTGCCAAACAGGATCGAGCATGTTGTTCTCACGGGTCATCCTCAAAGCCGCCTGCCGGGACACGCCAGCTTCTGCATCGAGTTTATCGAAGGGGAGTCCATGCTCATGCTGTTGAACAGCAGAGGCATTGCGGTCTCCAGCGGCTCCGCCTGCACCTCCCGGGCACTCAAGGCATCCCATGTGCTCATTGCCATCGGAATGTCACACGAACTGGCACAGGGCTCGATCTTGCTCACGCTTGGCATCGACAACACCGATCAGGACATAGATTACTTCCTGGAGGCGCTGCCCGAGGCGGTAGACAAGCTACGGCAGATGTCACCGCTCTATGCTAAGTTCTCCAAGACCAGCAAAGGAGGCCCGTAGAATGCCGGTGTACAGCGAAAAGGTCATGGACCATTTCATGAAGCCCCGCAATGTAGGGGAGATCGAGAATCCGGACGGCATCGGTGAGGAAGGCAATCCCGTATGTGGCGACATGATGACGTTCTACATAAAGGTGAAGGATGACCGCCTGGAGGACGTGAAGTTCAAGACTTTCGGTTGCGGGGCCGCTATTGCCGTCTCCAGCATGGTCAGCGAGATGGCAAAGGGCAAGACCCTGGAGGAAGCGATGAAGATCACCCCGAGGTCGGTGGCGGATGAGCTGACGGGCCTGCCCAAGAACAAGCTCCATTGCTCCAACCTGGGTGCTCAGGCCCTACACAGAGCAATAGAGGATTACCGGAGAAAACAAGAGCAGCGAGGATAACAGAATGGAAGATGAACGCGAAGGAACCAGGAAACCCTGTCTCTGCCCCTACTGCGATGGGGAACTGGACGAGCCTCCCTTTCCTTTCTGCCAGGTCTGTCAGGTCGAGGTCGTCTACTGCGGGCAATGCGGCACACCATTGCCCCGCGAGGAGCAGGTCTGCCCCGGCTGCGGGGCCGTCAGGCAGGATGAAGCGACCGTGGAAGGTGAATGACATGACAGACAGCGGGCCGGCCAAGCAGGTTTACCACACTCTGGACTGCATCGGGCTTTACTGTCCCATGCCGGTGCTGAAGACCAGGGAGGAGATGGACAGGATCGCTGTCGGAGAGGTCCTGGAGGTACTGGCGGATGATTCCGCTGCAGAGCCCGACCTCAGGGCCTGGGCGAAACGTACCGGCCAGCAAATACTGAAGGTGGAGAAAACGAGCGAAGGTTTGAGATTCCTGATATTTAAATCGAAATAGGAGGTTAGAGGATGCCTGAAAGACAGAAGAAACGAGCGAACGTTTGAGATTCCTGATGCTAAGATCCAAATAGGAGGCTAAAAGATGGCTGAGACGAAGAAAATCCTCTACGTACAGACAAGCGGTATCGACACCCCGAAGCGCCTCTATTCGCCCTTCGTACTGGGTATGACCGCCAAGGCAATGGACATAGATGCCACCATCTACTTCCTGGGGTTGGGACTGACCGTGGTCAAGAGAGGTATGGGTGAGACCGTCAAGGAGGGCGAGTTCCCCACCTTGAAGGAGATCATGGCCCAGGCCATAAGCGCAGGGGTGGAACTGTTGGTCTGTGAACAGAGCACGCAGCTGATGCGTATGGAAAGAGGAGACTTCATACCCGAGGCCAAGGTTGTAGGTGCGGCTACGCTAAACGATCTCGTGCTCGATGCCGACGGTACCATGTGGTTCTGAGGCGCAGACGACCCTACTGGTTCGCTTGCCCCGTCAGCACAGGAGTAGCGACGGGGTTGACATAACCGGGTTTGGCGGGTGCGCGACCCCGGCCACGAAGGAGGGTTGCCATTCCAGACGCTTTGGAAGCTGCGACAGGGATTTGCCCGGAGCACAGCGGCATCAGGAAGCATGTTAGACCTGCCGGGGCCTTACCGGCACTCTGCGGCAGAGGGCCAGCTTGAGTCAAGCGTTGCCTGGAGCCAGGACCGGAGTTTGGGAGGAGATTGAGACAGGCCTCTGGCGGCAGAGCCCATGTCAAGAACCAGTACCCGGGAAGCCGGTGGTAGTCCGATGGACAATGCTGGAGCTTACGGGGAGGGGCATTGTTGGAAGACATCGTTGATACGATCGACAACATAATCGCTGAGCACCAGGTGATACTGGGAAGGTTCAGTGAACTAGAAGCGGTCTCCAATGACGTAACCGCGGTAGGCGCATATGACAAGGCCCGGGACATGGCCCTCGCTTCTGAAGAGGAACAGCATCTGCCGCGGCTACAGAGCACGCTGGAGGAGACCAACCTGAAACTGAAGGCGCATTTCGACCGTGAAGATACAGTGTTGCTCTCTGGGTTCGAGCAGCACGGCAACAGGAAGCTCCTTTTGGCTTTCAGGTCATTGCTTTCAGATCACGAAGAGATAAGAGCGCAGCTCGTTCGTGTGGGAGAGAGCGTATCCCGATTGCGCGCTGGCGGTACATCGCCAGGCGATTGGGAGGAGAGAACGAAGCGCATGCGGACTGCCATCACGGAAACGCGTGAGCGGCTTGCTGCGCATGCCAGTGATGAGCAGGATCTGCTGCTCAAGCTGCGCAAGGAAATCCTCGGGAGGAGAGCCTGAAGGGCCGCGTATAGCGGCAACCCCGGACACAGCAAC
>PWRA01000069.1 GCA_003556385.1 Dehalococcoidia bacterium
CAGGTGCTGATGCGGTTCGTGCGCAATGATGTTGCCCGGGCCGAACGGGGCCTGAGCTTCGCCGATAGGCGAGTGGAGGAGATAGTTGATCTGGCTAAGCAGGGGCGTGTACAGGACCTGGACCTGGCTGTGGACAGGTACGACCGGGCCCTGGGTGTGATACTGGACAGGATGGAGGACGCAAGCCGCAAAGGCCTGTCCACGGCCGGGGTGTCCGAGACGGTGGCTGAGGCGATGGCCGAACACCGCTCGGTGCTGGACACGGTCTCTGATATTGCGCCGGACGAAGGGCGGTCTGCCACGGCGCGGGCAAGATACGTGCTGGCAACAGGGTGGGAGAATGCCCTTCTTGCACTGGCCAGGGATAATCCGGAAAAGGCGACTGAGATGAACCTGGCTGCCATGAGTGGCCGACTGCACAGGGCGAGAGCGATGGCTGAACGGGGCAACATCAGAGAGGTGGAAGAGGTGGTTCAGCAGTTTGAGGCGATGGCCCGGTTGAGCGAGGAGATAGTCCAGGTTATAGCCGAGGCAGGCATGGATCTGGAGCGGGTGGAAGAACTGATAGCCGATGTGACTCCCAATCACGTCGAGGTGTTAGCTCAGGTCTGGCAGATAGTGCCGGAACAGGTCCAGCAGGTCGTAGAAGGAGCGATGACTAACGCGATAATAAGTCATCAAGAGAGGGTCAGGGCGCTGGAGCAGAGTGGCATTGAGGCCGCACCACTACGTGGTATAGCGCCGATGCAGCTATGGGAGCGGGTGGAAGCAAGGGTGCGGGAGCAAGGAGCGGGGATGCCGGATCAGACGAAGCCGCCGCAATGGACGCCGGGAGTTCCGAGTGCCGGACACGCAGGAGGAGGCTGCCCGAGCTGCAGAAGGCCTTAGCAGACTATCCATTGCCTGCCGTTATCGGCGGGGAGTACACCGGAATCCTTCCAACCTTTCTCTCAAGGCCATGAGGTTCACTACGTCCTCCTTGTTGTACTCCAGCAGTAGATTCAAAGCCCTCTTATCGTTGCGGAGTCGATACCGCCACCAGAGCGCTACTGCCTCTGCTCCGTTGACATCCTGCAGTCGTCGAGGGATGCCCAGCTGGCGTTCCACCGCCTTAAAACCGCCATATAGATTGTTTCTCCAACAGTCGTGCATCAGATCGCGATGATCGAAGTGCTCGGCCAGGTTGACTCCGAGGCGGAGGCTGATAAAGGGTAGGTCAAAACGCCTGCCGTTGTATGTGTAAATCGTGCCCACCCGACGCAGGCTCCGGAGCAAGTTAGTCCTGGTTACTTCGCCCCCCACAAGTTGGACCAGTCTATTGTCACTGTGGTCGGCCAGACAAATGCCGATGACGGTTATGTCATCCTGAAGAGCAGATAATCCGGTGGTCTCGATATCGAGGTAGGCATCAAACGGTACCTGCAACACAATACCTTCCTTTCAGTCACCCTCTGGTTTCGCATATAATAGCATATGTCGGCCGGGTACCCCGTCCGCCATCGGCGTGCTTCACCATGCCGGCCAGGTGCCCACCAAGGGGAGGACGAGAATGAGAGAATGCTCCGTTGAGCAAAACAAAGAGCAATGCAATTGCACGTATGAGCCATGTAGCCGGAAAGGGATTTGCTGTGTATGCCTCAGGTACCATTGGCGATCAGGTGAGCTGCCGGCCTGCCTGTTCCCCGATGATGTGGAGAAAACTTATGACCGCTCTGTCCGGAGGTTCATCGAGACCTATCAGAAGAGAAGGCCGTGGTAGATCACAGCTCAATAGAGGCAGGCAGATTATCACACAGTCTGCTATACTCTCTTGTCCATGCCAAGGATAGATAGTCGAGATCATGATAAGCTCCGACCTGTTCGCATAAGTCTTGGATACCAGAGTTTTGCAGAGGGTTCGGCCTTGATCGAACTGGGGCAGACGAGGGTGCTGTGTTCTGTGAGCATGGATGAAAGAGTGCCTGCCTTTCTTAGGGGTTGTGGTCAGGGTTGGATTACTGCGGAGTACGCTATGCTGCCCCGGTCCACACTGACTCGGACACCGCGGGACAAGGGAGAGGGCAGGACGCAGGAGATCCAGCGTCTTATCGGTCGCAGTCTGAGAGCAGTGACCAATCCAGCTGTCCTGGGAGAGAGGACTTTTGTGGTGGACTGCGATGTGCTACAGGCGGATGGCGGCACTAGAACGGCCGCCATCACTGGCGGCTACGTTGCTCTGTACCATGCCTTCCATAACCTGAGAAAGCAGGGCATTTTGCCGGTGATGCCGCTGACCAACATGATAGCGGCCACGAGCGTGGGTATCGTACGCGGCGATATGCTACTTGACCTTTGTTACGAGGAAGATTACAGAGCCGAAGTGGATTTCAATGTGGTGATGACGGACAAGAAGGAGTTCGTCGAGATTCAGGGAACAGCGGAAGGCAAGACCTTTTCCAAGGAAACTGCTGATGCCCTACTCGCGCTGGCGCAGGAAGCGATAGACAAGCTGTTCAGGATCCAGAGGGAAACACTGAGGGCCCTGTCGTAGGGCTATATCCGGATTCGTGCCTCGTGTCTTCCCTAGCCTGCGGTGGTTGCGTTGGCAGTCCTTATCACTCGTGTCGGACTCGCTTCTGAATTTGCATAATGGGCGAAATGCTTTATACTTTAGCTCCACCGTTCCCCGCAGGAGGTGGGTAGGGAAATGACCCAGCTAGAATTGGCGCGAAACGGGATCGTCTCACCCCAGATGAAGCACGTAGCGGAAGACGAAGGGGTGGATGCCGACTCCGTGAGGCAAGGGCTCTGTGAGGGCGAGATCGTGATCCCGGCTAATGCCCGTCACGACAATCTTGCACCCTGTGGCATCGGTAGAGGGCTGAGAACCAAGGTCAACGCTAACATAGGCACATCGTCGGATTTCTGCGATTTGAAGGCGGAGCTGTTGAAGCTGCAGACTGCTATCGATTTCGGCGCCGATACCGTGATGGACCTGAGCACGGGGGGTGATATTTCAGCTATCCGGAGAGCTGTCATGCGCGACAGTTCTGTGCCCGTGGGAACCGTGCCCATTTATCAGGCCGCCATTGAAGCCATTGAAGGTCGTGGGGCGATCGTGAACATGACCGTCGATGACATTTTCGCCGTTATCCGGGAGCACGCTGAGGATGGAGTCGATTTCATGACACTTCATTGCGGGGTGAATCAGGCGTCCGTGAGCCGACTGAAGAGACAGGGCAGGGTAACCGATGTTGTGTCCCGGGGCGGGGCGTTTCTCATCGCCTGGATGCTTCACAATGACAGCGAAAACCCGCTCTACCAGTATTACGATCGCCTGCTCGAGCTGGCTGTTGAATACGACTTCGCTCTAAGTCTGGGCGACGGTCTGCGACCCGGTTCTCTGGCCGATGCCACCGACAGGGCTCAGATCGAAGAACTGATCACCCTCGGGGAGTTGATCGAGCGCTCCAGGGCAGCCGGTGTGCAGGCCATGGTAGAAGGTCCCGGGCATCTGCCGCTCGACCAAGTTGCTGCCAATGTTAAACTGGAGAAGAGCCTTTGCCGTGGGGCGCCTTTCTACGTGCTTGGGCCCCTCGTTACCGATGTCGGCGCCGGTTACGATCACATAACTGCTGCCATCGGCGGGGCTATCGCAGCCGCGGCGGGGGCCGACTTCCTGTGTTACGTCACGCCTACCGAGCACCTCTCACTTCCCAATGAACAGGATGTCAAAGCGGGGGTGATCGCCTCACGTATAGCGGCCCATGCTGCGGACATCGTCAAGGGCGTACGAGGCGCAAAGGAGTGGGATGAACAGATGTCCAGGGCGCGCAAGGCTCTAGATTGGAGAACACAGGCCAAACTGTCCCTAGACCCTGAGTTCTCGCGGCAGGTCCATAGCAATACTCCGGGCGACGGAGCAACGTGCAGCATGTGCGGCAAGTATTGTGCTATGGCGATAGTAGAGAAGTATCTCGCGGTCTCGGCAGACAAGCCCTCTTAGAGGGCGCCCGTTGGGTTGGCGCTGTTCAATGACGGTGCAGGATGGCTTGAGTGGAGGGTACGCCGTCCACTTTGACTGATAATGGCAGGTAAGGTTTGAGGATTGCAGCAAGCACACGGCCGGGGACATCCGCTCAATATGAGGGCAGAAATAGTACCCGTTGGCACAGAAATCCTTCTGGGCAACATAATCGACCTTGACTCTTCGTTCCTGGCCAATCAACTGGCTCTGTTGGGGATCGACCTTTATTTCATCTCTGCAGTAGGCGACAATCGACAAAGGCTGGTTGAGACGCTGAAGCGAGCCTGCGAAAGGGCCGAACTGGTTGTCGTTACGGGCGGATTGGGTCCGACACAGGATGATATTACCCGAGAAGCGATCGCCGAGCTTCTGGGGGAGGAACTGGAGATCGACCAGGAGTTGTGGGATGGGTTACAGGCTTTGTTCCGGCGCTATCCCGGGAAGGTCCCGCAGAGCAACATGAGGCAGGCAGCGATCATACCTTCGGCCCACGCGATCGCTAATAGCATGGGCACAGCGCCGGGTTGGTGGGTGGAGAAGGATGATCGGGTAATCATAGCCCTTCCGGGGCCGCCCGATGAGATGAAATCCATGTGGCAGAAAGGCGTTCTGCCCAGGCTACAGCAGCGGGTGACCGGGGCCATAATCCTGTCCAGGACGCTTAAGACCTTCAGATTGGCCGAAGCCAGAGTAGGTGAACTGATGGCCTCTCTTTCCGGACTGGCCAATCCTACCCTGGCCACTTATATCCATCCGGACGGCGTTCATCTGCGGATCACAGCCAAGGGAGGGCAGATGGAAGAGGCTGAACACCTCGTTTCACAGACTGAAGCACGAGTCCGAGAGGCGCTTGCTGAGTATATATGGGGTGTTGATGATGATACACTGAGCTCCGTCGTCGGCGGACTGCTAAGGGCCAGGAACCTGAGTTTGGCCACGATGGAGTCCTGCACCGAGGGCCTCTTGTGCAGCACTATAGGCGGCGAGGGGGAAAGCCGGGATTTCTTCAAGGGCGGACTGCTGGCCTGCTGCGATGAGGCTAAGATGGCTTATGGCGTGGACTGTTCGGTCCTCGAACAGCATGGCGCGGAGAGCATTGGGGTGGCCGGGGCAATGGCTGAAACGGCGCGCAGAAAGCTGAGGGCCGACATCGGGGTCAGCATCGGGGGCGATCTGCGCCCCGATACACACTCCGGTAGTGCTTTCGCGGCTCTCAGTAGCGATAGATTCGAACGTACCGCTACTCACATGCTACGCGGAGACCTTTGGAGGATGAAGCAGAGGGCAGTTTATGCTACCCTTTTCGATCTAAGAGAGATATTGCTTGAGGAGGTCTGATGCACTTAATCATAGATGGTTATTCTGACGATCAGGAGATTCTCCGGGACGAAGGCTTTCTCCGGCGCTGGCTGGAGAGCTATCCTGCCAAGATTGGGATGACCAGGATTTCGCCTCCGTATGTGCTCAGGTATGCGGGACCGGTGCTGGAGGACTGGGGGATATCCGGCGTGGTGTTTATAGCCGAGAGCCATATCGGCATCCACACCTTCGTCGAGCGGAATTACGTTAACATCGACGTCTTTTCCTGCAAGGACTTCGACTCTGAAAGAGCAATAGCTGATTTCCAGGAAGGGTTCCGGCTGGTGAAACTGAGAACTTGCCTTATTGACAGGGACTGGCTTCAGGCAGAGCCGGCAACCAACCCGCAGGGATTTGTCTATTATGAATGACCGGGAGCACGGTCCCCGGCCCGGGCCTTCGACGGGTCGGCAGGACAGGGCGTTCATGCCACACCGGGTTTTCGCCGGCTTAGAGCCACCCTATTCGGATCCGGAGCAAGCGAGAACCGTGATCGTCCCTGTTCCCTACGATGGCACCAGTGAGTGGCAGAGTGGATCTCGCCACGGTCCCCAGGCCATCATCGATGCCTCCCAGTATCTTGAACTCTACGATCTGGAGTCGGGCCACGATATCTACAAGACCGGGATCTACACGCTAACTGATGTGGAACCGGCGCTCGGCAGCCCTGAGGACATGATTGAGCGGGTGTATCAGGTGAGCAAGCAGTGGATAGAGAAAGAGAAGTTCATTGTAATGCTCGGGGGCGAACACTCACTGTCCCTGGGGCCGGTACGAGCCTTCAAGGAAGCGTTTCCTGAGCTTTCGGTGCTGCAACTGGATGCCCATGCCGACCTTCGAGATGAATACCTGGGAACCAGATATGGACAGGCCTGTGTGATGCGCCGGATTGTTGAGCTCTGCCCCATCTCCCAGGTGGGAATCCGCAGTCTGAGCCGGGAGGAAATGCAGTTTTTGACGCAGAGTAATCTGAGGCCCTTCTATATGTCTGACCTGTCCTCCGACACGTCATACACAAGCCGTATAGTTAGTTCTCTAACCCGGGACGTATATATCACCATTGACGCCGATGTCATGGACCCTTCGATTATGTCGGCGGTCGGCTTGCCTGAGCCCGATGGTATAACCTGGCAGCAGGTGCTGCAGATAGTGCAATCGGTAGCCCGGCACAGGCGGGTAGTTGGCTTTGACCTCGTGGAGCTATGCCCCGGAGCAGGACCCCGTTCTTGTGCTTTTCTTCTGGCCAAGCTGGCTTATCAGCTCATAGGTCATACTGTGTCACAGGTGACCCGATGAAGGTCAGCGTAGGTCTATTCAGGATCTTCGGCATTCCGTTACGACTTCACTATACCTGGTTCATCATCTTCGCTGTGGTTACCCTTTCGCTGGTCTATTATCCTCTGGCCGGCCCTCCTCACCCTACTGTGCAGGACAGGATAGTTCTGGGGGTGATAGCCAGCATCCTGTTCTTCGCTTCCATCGTTACGCATGAAGTTGCTCACAGCATTCTCGCCCTCCGTAACAACGTGCCGGTCAAGGAGATCACGCTGTTTGTTTTCGGCGGCATCTCCCGGATAACCAGGGAGGCGACTCACCCGAGGGCGGAATTCTCAATAGCTGTAGTCGGTCCCCTAACCAGCCTGTGTATGGCCGGCGTTTTCTATGGTCTGCACCTCGTGCTGTCAGAGACGGAGCAACAGCTGGCCGCCGGCCTGCTGCAATGGCTGGCGTTTATAAACGTGGCTCTAGCGGCCTTCAACTCGGTTCCGGCCTTCCCTCTGGACGGGGGCAGGATACTGCGGGCCTTCGTATGGCGAAGAACCGGCGACTTCGGCAGAGCGACCCGCATCGCGTCCAGAGTTGGACAGGGGATAGCTTACGCCCTGATAGCCGGAGGGATTGCTGTGATGATCCTCGTGCGCGAGGGGTGGTTTAGCGGCCTATGGCTCATCTTGATCGGCTGGTTTCTGCACCGCGCGGCGCGGGCCGGCTATCAGCAGGTCTTACTTCAGGATGCCCTGGCCGGTATTACGGCGCGCCAGGTCACCGACTATGGGTGTCCCCTGATATCTCCCCACATTAGTCTGGCGGAGGTGGTTGACCGGTATATGGTACCCACGGGGCGAGACTGCCTTCTGGTGACTCAGGGTACCGGGTTGGAAGGAATGGTCACCCTGACCCAGATAAAGAAGGTCCCCCGTGCCTCCTGGGCTTCCACGTCTGTGCAGGAGATCATGATCCCGGCAAGCGAGCTACGGGTGGCCCGGGCCGAGCAGGATGTCTTTAGCGTACTCCAGGGCATGGACGGTGTCACCGCCAGTCATGTGCCAGTGGTAGAGGGTGAAGAGGTCATCGGGTCGATAAATCGTGACGACGCGTTCAGGTTGCTGCGCACCAGGGTCGATCTGGGGTCAAGCTCGGCAATGGGGCGTTGATCACGAGGCGCCGGTGCAATCTCTGTTCTGATGCGGCTAAAGGTTGCGATCAATCAGCCTGATACATCAAGGATGGAGGTAGTGTGATCACCGGGAGGCTGCGAATGCAGATTACCCTCTGTCAAAGAAACGTTGGGCGGCTTCATCCATTTCGCTGCCGCTGCCTGAGCTAATACATATGTCAGTCTCCATTCGAAGGCCTGCGTCCAGCGGTATCGACATCGTGAGATTGGCGGCTCGTTTGGCACCCTGAATAAGGCGCGGGTCGATTTCTGCTATCTCCTCCGCTAGCCTCCTGGCCTCAACCATGAGTTGGTCTCCAGGGTACAGATGGTCTACCAGTTTGAGCCGAAGTGCTTCGGCGGCATCAATTCTGCGTCCGGTGAGGATCAACTCCTTTGCGCCACTTAGCCCGATTATCCGGGGCAGCCGCTGTGTGCTTCCCAGGTCGGGGATGACGCCCAGCTGTATCTCAGGGAGCCCGAATACGGCGGTATCACTAGCCAAGCGCATATCGCAGCAAAGAATCAACTCAAAGGCTGCACCCAGGCAGTAGCCGTTTACGGCCGCAATGACCGGCACGGCCAGGTCCTCGTACAGCGTAAATATCGTCTTCAGACTGTAGAGCGCATCGTAGCCCTGGCGAAAATCGGCGAAAATCCCGGTAGGACCGCTTCCAGACGCCACCATCTTTAGGTCAAGCCCGGCACTGAATGCCTTGTCGCCGGCCCCCGTCAGAATCACCACCCTTATGTCCGGATTGGCTTTGATAGCCTGTGCCGCCTCCTGTAGTCCCAGGAAGACCTCCTGGTTGAAGGCATTCAACGCCTCGGGCCGGTTCAGCAGAACCGTGGCAATGGCATCTCTGGCGTCCAGTCTAACAGCGCCTTGGCTCGTCATCTCTGTTCCCGGCAGTATTGAGAGGCATTCTATACTCAAGCCTGCAGCAAGGTCAAATATTCGCGGCCGTGATGGGAATGGCTGGACAGGCGACCGCAAGGCGTTGCGACGAGCTTCTAGTGTACAGTGTTAGGAAAGTGTTAGCAGAAGGGCTTGATTCAGGTAGTGAGCCGCCTGGGACTCGAACCCAGAACCGGCTGATTAAGAGTCAGCTGCTCTTCCTGTTGAGCTAGCGGCCCGTCAAGCCTATGTTAGCATTAAGGGCTCGTGCAAGCAAGTACGCTGACCACTAACAGACCGACCTCGCGATTTGTGCTAGAATTGCTGTGTGGCGATGAGAATCTTTCGTGAGGTTGGGATAGCCGTTCTGGTTGCGGTTGGGGTTTTTGCTCTTCTACAGTGGAACATACAAAGCTATACTGTGCGGTATGACAGTATGCGCCCGAATATTAGAGATGGTGACTGGATAATGGTCAGTAAGGCCAGTTACCGCCTTGCTGACCTGCAGAGAGGCGACGTGATAGTCTTCCGCCCGCCCTTCGATACCGAATATCCCTATATAAAGCGGGTGATCGGACTGCCGGGCGACATCGTAGAGGTCAAGGACGGAAAGGTCTTTGTGAACCACGTTGCTCTGGAGGAAGACGGTATCCTCCCGTCCCCGAGCTACGTGATGCCATCGAAGGAGATTCCTGAAGACGAATACTTCGTTCTCGGCGATAATCGGAACAACAGCAACGACTCACATAAGAGCTGGACGGTGGCGCGGGATGATATCATCGGGAAGGCCTGGTTCACCTACTGGCCGGTAGACAGGTGGACGGTGATCACGCATTATAGATATTCGGAATTGGATGAGACATACGCGCCGACAATAGCTGTCGGCCATTTGAGTGAGGTACTGCTTGAGTGATGGGGTGTTGGAGATATTCAGGACTGCAGGGGCAGTAAAGGAAGGCCACTTTCTGCTCGCCTCCGGGCTGCATTCCCCCGTCTACTGGGAGAAGTTTCGCATCCTACAGCAGCCGTCCGTCACCGAAGACCTGTGCGGCCTCATCGCTCGGCACTTCCGAGGACAGCACATAGACCTGGTTGCCGGACCGACCACCGGAGGGGTCATCATTGCCTTTGAGACTGCTCGGCAGCTGGGAGTGCGGAGTATCTTCGCCGAGAAGGAGGACGGAGTAAGGGTCTTCCGACGTGATTTTGCTTTCGTGCGGGGTGAACGAGTTCTTGTTGTTGACGACGTCTGGACCACGGGCGGTTCGGTCAGAGAGACCATAGCCGCCCTGGACAAGTGGGGAGCAGTTGTTGTGGGCGTGGGGGTCTTTGTCGACCGCAGTGATCAACCCCCGGCCCTGGATATGCCCTTCTTCAGTTGCCTGCGGGTGCCTACCGAAGCCTATGCACCAGGGGATTGTCCCCTTTGTGCTGCGCAGATCCCTCTGGTGAAGCCCGGCTCCCCGACCGAGTAGTTGGGTCGCCTGCCGGCTTCGCGCAGGTCCTCTCCGCCTGGGCCGTGGATCTGATGGCGGGGTCGATGCAGCAGTCGTGCCCCTGTGAAGCCGGCATGGGTCAAGGCGGCGGCAGGTTATAAGACCTGCCCTCAGCTATGCTTCGCTTGACAGTAGGTTTGCGAAAACCTAAAATAGCATTGCTGCCGGGGTAGCTCAGGTGGTAGAGCAGCGGACTGAAAATCCGCGTGTCAGTGGTTCGACTCCACTCCTCGGCACCATGAAATTGGCGACTCCAGGCGGGCCTGAGAAGCAGTAGGCAGAGAACTCGAGCCTGACATCCGCAGGCCCGGGCACACAGCATCAGGTGACAGTGTTCGATCGCCCGGGTGGTACGGTGGCGCGAAGCCGAAGTGGCGGAATGGTAGACGCGACAGTCTCAAAAACTGTTGGGGGGCAACCCCCGTGTCGGTTCGAGTCCGACCTTCGGCACCAGAGTGCGCGAGTCGACGTGCCTGCCTCGCATGGCGATCGCCCGTCGGTGAGAGGCGTCGGCTGAGACTTCACTGCCGGGTGGTGTAGCGGTAGCACAGAGGACTTTGGATCCTTTAGCCCAGGTTCGAATCCTGGCCCGGCAGCCAACGACAGAGAACACGAGAACCTGTCGCGAGAAGGGCAAGGCGAAGCTGCACGCTAAACGGTGTCGATTACCGGCTCTGCCCACGACAGCGAGTTATGAAACACCTCAGAAACGTGACGATCTACACGGATGGCGCGTGCCTTGGAAACCCGGGCCCCGGTGGCTATGGAGTGGTGCTCCTTTATGGTGGGGAAAGGAAAGAGCTGTCCGGGGGCTTTCGCAGAACCACCAACAATCGGATGGAGCTAATGGCTGCGATCGTCGCACTGGAGACTCTCAGGGAGAAGTGCCGGGTGACACTGTACAGCGACTCAGAGTATCTGGTCAAAGCAATGTCGCAGGGATGGGCTCAGAGATGGCGCGCAAACAACTGGAAGCGTAACAAACGGGAAAAGGCGCTTAACGCTGACCTCTGGGAGAAGCTTCTGCAACTATGCGAGTATCATGATGTCCGGTTTCAGTGGGTGAAGGGCCACGCCAGGAGTCCTGAGAACATCCGCTGTGATGAGCTGGCATTGGAAGCCGCCCGGCAGCCAGACCTGCCCGTAGACGAGGTGTATATCTCGGAGTGCCCGGCTTGAGTAAAATCACAAAAGATGGCAGAATTACAGCCGGCAGAACGGCGCAATCGTGCCACGGCCTCTATTCCCCGGTAGCTCAACGGTAGAGTGGGCGGCTGTTAACCGCTTGGTTGCAGGTTCGAGTCCTGCCCGGGGAGCCACCTCTCTCTTCCCTGGTTCGTAGAGTCAGGCTCCTAGCCGGCCAACAGCTCCTTTAACTTGTTGGTTAGAGCGGGCACGACGTCCTCGTATTTCCCCACCACTCCCAGCTCGGCTTCCCTGAATATGTTGGCCTCAGGGTCTTTGTTGATGGCTATGATATGCTTCGAACCGGAACAACCCGCCGTATGCTGGCTGGCACCCGAAATGGCTATGGCAAAGTAGACGTCAGGAGCAACGATCTTCCCGGTGAGGCCTATGTGCAGCGCCTCCGGCACCCAACCGTTATCGGCGGGAGGACGTGAGGCCCCTACGGCGCCATGCAGCAAATCGGCTAACTCCTTCAATGTAGTCTGGAAGGGCTCGGGCCCGCCCAACCCTCGTCCGCCGGCGACGATGACCGGGGCGTCCTCCAGCTTGAGGCCGACCGCCTCTTCCATGACGGTCTCCAGTGTCTTTGTCCTCACTTTGGAGGCATCGATATCGACCTTGAATGGTATGACCTCACCTGTTCTTGAGTCATCCCGCTCTAACGGCGACATCGCCTTAGACCTAACGGTAACCATCTGAGGTATGACGTCGCTCGTGAATACAGCCTGTGCATTGCTCCCGTAAACAGGCCGCGTCTGCACCAGCAGCTTCGTATTCGGGTCTATGCTCAGGTCCAGACAGTCGGTTGCCAGGCTGGTGCCCAGTCTGAATGCAAGCCGGGGCGCCAGGTCTCTACCCATGAACGTCTGCCCCATGATTATCGCCCTGGGGGAGGTCTCCTTCACCAGTTTCTCGACGACCTGCATGTAGGAATCGGCTTCGTAATCCTTGAGAGACGCGTCCTCTACGGAGTACACCTTATCCGCTCCGAACGCAATAGCTTCCTTGGCGGGTTCGCCAACGGCCTCGCCCACCAGCAGGCAGCATAAGTCCTCCTTCAGGTCATCGGCAAGCCTCCTGCCGCATCCCAGCAATTCAGTGGTGATCGAGCCCAACTTCCCATTCGCCAGTTCACCACAGACCAAGATACCCTTGTATTCAGCCATGATTTCCTCCTTGATTCAAAGCAGTTTGGCTTCCCTGAGCCTCAGGGCCAGATTGGCGCCAGCCTCTGCAGGCGTGTCGCCTTCGATCATCTCACATTTCCCTTCCTTGACCGGCTGGAACAGCTTTTCCAGCTTGTTGCGCCTTCCGGCGGCGCCAACCTGTGAGGGCTCAAGCCCGATATCGGCCGGCTTCCAGATGACCGGTTGTTTCTTTGCTGCCGCCATGATTCCCTTCAAGGCGGCATAGCGAAGCGCTCCCAACTCGCTTGTTACCGTAACAACAGCAGGCAGCGGCACTTCAACAACCCGACAGCCGTCGGGAATAACCTGCTCGACCCTGGCTTTCCCATCTGCGACCTCTACCTTGCGCGCGAGCGTTACGGCTGGGAGCTGTAGAATCTCAGCGATACCCAGACCCGTCTGCCCCGCATCCCAATCAGAGGACTGTCTGCCGCAGAAGATGATGTCATACTCACCTATCTTCTTTATAGCCATGGCCAGTGCGTTGGCTGTGGCCCAGCTATCGCTATCTTCAAAAGCTTCGTCCTCCAAAAGGACTAGCTCGTCACCACCTACCGCCAGGGCCTTCTTGATGACATCACGGACGAAGTTGTTGCCGAGGCTGAGCGCGGTGATCTTGCCGCCCGCGGCGTCCTTGATCCGGAGGGCTGCCTCGAGAGCAAATTCCTCATATTGGCCGATTACTGGCTTGACTTCTGCCGGCCAGGTCATCTTGTTGTCTACCACTTTGAACACTGCCGGTGGCGCTTCAGGATCGGGCACTTGCTTGCAGCAGACGATCATGTTAACTGGCATACCGTGACCTCCTTGCGAATTATTTGCAGCCCAAGGATATACCAAAGCCGTTCGCCAGTCAATAGTTGTGATCTCCGGCTCTCTCGAGCGGCAGCAACGTCATGCCCGGCACCTGTGTAAGTAGGCGCGGTCACGGGGGGCTCGAGTGTTTTCGGAGATACGGTTGTGAGCCTTCATTGATCATGGTCCGGCAGCCAGACACTGTCTGTGTCGGGTTGCGGTGATATCGGGTGACCGGGAATGGTCGTGCGGCGCACCGTCCCGGGGCCTTTCCGGTGGCGCGCCCCCCTATGCGCCGGAGCGACTGCGATTCAGCGGATGGCGGCTGCTGGCTCTGCGTCATTGCTGCTAAAATGGATATCCCGTCATAATATGAAGAGCCGGTTCATAGTGGATAACAACATCGGAAAACTCGCCCGATGGTTAAGGCTGATGGGCTATGACACCCTGTTGTTCCATGAGAAGGACGATAACCGGATGCTTGAGATTGCTCTCGATGAAGACAGGGTGATTCTGACCAGGGATAGCCAGTTTATGAGACGACGCCTGGTCATCACCGGCATGGTCAAGGCTATGCTTGTCAGACACGATGATCCTGAGGTGCAGGTCCGCGAGGTGGCAGGAGCCTTAGATTTGGACTACTCGTTCAAGCCTTTTTCGCTTTGTCTCGAGTGCAATGAGGCACTTATACCCCGGCGCAGAGCAGACGTACAGCACCTCGTTCCTCATCACGTTTATGAAACGCAGACCGAGTATACTCAGTGTCCTGCCTGCCATCGTGTCTACTGGCGGGGTACACATTGGGAGGCAATGGTCAGTAAGCTACAAGCTCTGCCGCGAGATGACATCCGGGACAACGTTTAGATCCGGTGCCGCTGTCGCTACCGGCGGACGGATGCTAGCACGCGGTTAGGTAGTAGTGCTATACTCACTCCGCAAGGCTGGTACGATTGAGGGGAAGCCAAGCATCTATGTTACTGGCAGTCGATATTGGGAACACCAACATCAAGCTGGGCGTATTCGGCGGCGACGAGATACTGGCCACCTGGAACCTGGCTACTGAGATCCACGCCACGTCAGACGAGTACGGGGGTGTGCTGCTTAACCTGATGGATCGACGACAGGTGCTGTCTGCGAGTGTTAGCGGGGTGGCACTGTGTGGCGTGGTACCGCCGCTGATATATACATTTGCCGAGATGTGCAGGAAATACTTGAACAACAGACCGCTGGTGGTTGAGGCCGGAGTTAAGACAGGCATGCGAATTCTACTGGACAATCCTCGCGAGGTTGGACCCGACCGCGTGGTGAACGCAGTGGCTGCCCGTCATCTCTATGGTAGCCCCTTGATTATCATCGACCTCGGCACGGCCACGACCTTCGATGTGGTGTCGAAGGAGGGTGACTATATCGGTGGCGCCATAGCCCCGGGGATAAACATTGCCAGCGAGGCACTCTTTTCCCGCACTGCTGCGCTGCCTCGAATAGAACTCGTTCGCCCCAGGGACGTTATCGGGAGAAACACGGTCTCTGCCATGCAGTCGGGTATAATATTCGGCTACATCGATCTCATCGAAGGCATGATTAAGAGAATAGAACAGGAACTGGCAACGAAGGCTAAGGTGGTTGCTACCGGTGGCCAGGTTTACCCCTTTGCCGAGGAGATCGGAGCGATAGACGTAGTAGACCCCAATTTGACGTTGAAGGGATTGCGTCTCATCTATGAGATGAACAACGAATCATGATGCTTAGCAATAAGACGATAGTTCTGGGTGTAACGGGCAGTATTGCGGCCTACAAGGCGGCGGAGATCGCCAGTCAGTTGACCCAGGCAGGGGCGAGGGTGAACGTGGTTATGACCCGAGAGGCCGTTGAGTTCGTTTCGCCCGTCACGTTCCGGGCGATCAGCGGCAGGCCGGTCGTTACTGAGATGTTTGACCTTGCCTCGGAGTACAGTATCGAGCACGTTTCTCTGGCGGCAGCGGCCGACATAGTAGCGGTGGCTCCCGCTACCGCGAACGTTATCGCTAAGCTTGCCGCCGGTATCGCAGACGACATGCTGTGTTGTACCGTGCTGGCTACTAGGGCGCCGGTGCTGATAGCCCCTGCGATGGAGGCCCGCATGTACATGAATCAGGTTACCCAGGAGAACCTTGAGAAGCTTAAGGCCCGCGGCTTCGTGATCGTAGGCCCGGGTGCAGGCTGGTTAGCCTCTGGCAAGGAAGGACTGGGACGCCTGGCTGACACGAGTGACATTATCGATAGCATCTGTCAGATGCTGGGAAAGGGATCGGGCTTGGCGGGGAAACGTATAGTGGTCACGGCGGGCGGTACGCAGGAACCTGTCGACCCGGTGCGCTACATCGGCAACCGGTCGTCGGGTAAGATGGGCTACGCGCTGGCTGAAGCGGCCCGTGACCGGGGAGCCAGCGTATTGCTGATCACGGCGCCTGCTACGACGACTGAACCAGCAGGGGTTGATGTGACTCGGGTCGGCACGGCGCAGGAAATGTGCGAGGCTGTGGAGAACGCAACCCCGGGGGCCGACGCTCTGATCATGGCGGCAGCTGTTGCTGACTATCGCCCCGCAAGGAAGCTGGAGGAGAAGATCAAGAAGACGGAGGCGGGACTCACCTTGGAATTGGAGTGCACGCCTGACATTTTGAGTGCTGTTAGGGGTAGTATCGTCAGAGTCGGTTTTGCCGCTGAAAGCAGTAACCTCGTTGAGAATGCGAAGGAGAAGCTGCAGCGGAAGGGCCTTGACCTTATTGTAGCTAATGATGTTACGGCTCCCGATAGCGGATTCGGCGCCGACACCAACCGGGTGACAGTAATTGACCGCGAGGGCCGGGTTGACAGCCTGCCTCTGCTATCAAAGCGCCAGGTCGCAGAGAAGGTCCTGGACAGGGTGGCGGAGTTGTTGGCCGGGGCTGAGCGCTGAGCTACAGCCCGAAAGCGTAGACGGCAGTAATGCGGGCAATGATCGTTGCCGCCGCAACGTGTGGTGCCGTAATCTGAAGGGCGCCAGGTGCCCGGGCAGATGATTGATGGAGGGGTGGCCCGCGTGGTACACAATGATTGGACTATCGATGGGAGATCGTAACCGCAATGACGGAGCATGACAGCGAGATCGCCAGGGCATATGAGCCGGGAAAGATAGAGCAGCGCTGGTACGACTTCTGGCTGGGGCAGGGCTACTTTACCGGCACAATCGATGCTAATAGGCAGCCGTTTGTCATCGTCATGCCGCTTCCTAACGTCACCGGTGACCTTCACCTTGGACATGCCCTGTTTGTGACATTGCAGGACATTATGACAAGGTGGCACAGGATGATGGGTGAGCCGACTCTGTGGTTGCCCGGGACGGACCACGCCGGCATTGCCACGCAGGTGGTTGTCGAACGGCAACTGGCCAGTAAGGGCAAGACCAAGGAGGAGATCGGTCGCGAAGAGTTCACCAGAGTGACCTGGGAATGGGCAGAGAAGAACAGGGCTGATATCAGGCGCCAGCTTCAGATGATGGGCGCTTCCTGCGATTGGACCCGGGACAGGTTTACGCTGGACGAAGGTCCCAGCAAGGCGGTGCGGACTGCCTTTGTGCGTCTGTACAATAAGGGGTTGATCTATCGTGGTGAGCGGATGACAAACTGGTGTCCCCGCTGCCGAACCGCTCTGTCCGACCTCGAAGTCGAGCACAAGGATATTGTCGGGCACCTCTACTACATGCGCTATCCTCTCGCTGATGGCGATGGCTCTGTCACGGTAGCCACTACCCGTCCGGAGACCTTCCTAGGTGACACGGCTGTGGCCGTAAACCCCGGGGATGAGCGCTACAAGAACCTAGTTGGCGCTAGCGTCACCCTTCCGATCGTGCACAGGAAGGTCCCGATCATAGCCGACGACGCCGTTGATGCGACTTTCGGCACTGGGGCACTCAAGGTGACTCCGGCTCATGATCCCACAGATGCGGAAGTAGCCCGGAGACACAATCTGCCGCTGGTGAACGTCATGAATCCCGATGCGACCATGAATGAGAATGCCGGACCCTATCGCGGGATGGACAGGTTCGCCTGCCGGGAGCAGATACTGGCTGACCTGAGAGATGAGGGGCTACTGGAGGGAACCGAGCCTTACTCTCATTCAGCGGGGCATTGCGATCGGTGCCAGACCATGATCGAGCCCAAGATGAGCCTGCAATGGTTTGTGCGGACAGAGCCCCTGGCCCGGGCAGCCATCCAGGCGGTTGAGGATGGCAGGATCACCATAATCCCGCAGCGCTTCGCTAAGGTGTATTTCGGCTGGATGGAGGGTATCAGAGACTGGTGCATTAGCCGGCAGCTGTGGTGGGGACACCGCATCCCTGTGTGGTATTGTCAGGACTGTACGGAGGTGACAGTCTCGATAGGTGAACCGATAGCCTGTGTTCACTGTGACTCGCAGCGGATATCTCAGGATCCCGACGTCCTGGACACGTGGTTTAGCTCGGCGCTGTGGCCGCATTCCGCGCTGGGTTGGCCGGACGATACCGATGACGTCCGTTACTTCTACCCGAGCTCAGTAATGGAGACGGGCTACGACATCCTCTTCTTCTGGGTGGCTCGCATGATAATGATGGGCCTGGAGAATACCGGCGAAATACCGTTCCACACCGTCTATCTCCACGGGCTGATTCGGGACCGGAGCGGCGAGAAGATGAGCAGGAGCAAGCTGCGGGCGAATGCCATGAATCCTGCGGAGCCCATAAACGAGTATGGTGTTGATGCTCTCCGTTTTGCGCTCTCTGTGGGTAGCACGCCGGGAAACGACATGAGTCTGGGCAGGGACAAGCTGGAATCCGGTCGTAACTTCGTCAACAAGCTATGGAATGCTACCAGGTTTATCATTCGAAGCGTGGACGTTGAGCGGCCGGATACTCAGTTAGTCCTGCCGTTGACGGCTCCCCCGCAGCACATCGAAGACCGGTGGATCTACAGTCAACTGAACAGGCTGGTCGACAATGTGAACAGATTGATGCAGGATTTCCATTTTGCCGAGGCAGAGCAGGCGATCTACGACTTCGTGTGGTCGGAGTTCTGCGACTGGTATATCGAAATGGCCAAGATACGCGTCCGGAGTCAGACGTCCCCGTCGCCTTTGCCCATCCTGTTCCATGTCCTGGAAGCATCACTGCGTCTCCTGCATCCGTTCATGCCTTTCGTCACCGAAGAACTCTGGCAGAGATTGGTGGCAACTGAGCACGGCAGGGTCGCAGCGTGCTCTCCGCTCGCAGCGAACTGTGACACGCCGCCGGCTTCTGTGATGATAACTCCCTATCCCCGCGCTGATCACCAGGCCTTCGACCCCGGCGCCGAACGGGTGGTGGACTCGTTGATAGAGATCGTGCACTCCATTCGCAACGTTCGCGCACAGTATAGCGTGAGGTCCGACAGGTGGGTTGAAGCCCGGGTCTATACCGGTGAACTCTTGTCAAGTCTGGTTATGGAGTCAGACACGATAGAGAATCTGGCCAGGGCCCGGCCTTTGACCATGTTGAGTCGCGGGGAAAGGCACTCCGCTGGAGATGATGACCTGGTGCTGGTGTTGAGAGATGCAGAGGTAGTTTTGCCGTTCACCGACATGACCGACCGGACTGCCGAAAGGCAACGGCTGGAGCAGGAAAGCGAGGAAATCAGGGCACGAATCGCGCAGACTACTGTCCGGCTGGGTGACCAAGCTTTCCTAAGCAAGGCGCCGGCCCGGGTCGTCGAAAAGGAGAGACAGAAGGTCGCAGCGCTTGAAGACAGGCTGAACCGCATACGCCAGGAGCTATCGCGCCTCGGCTCTTGAGCGGCCGGCATATACCCCCTTGACCGGGAAGTCCTGTCGAGGGTGAGGAGGGTGGCCGGGAGATGACGATTAGCCCGTTCGGAACTCGTCTGGCTCTCAACTACCGTACCTCGTACATCGTTCCGGCTCTCTGAATACGCAGGAGGTCTTCTAGAGACCGGTGTCCTGCGTTCGCTCCTCTGTGGCCCGGGCGGACCTCGCTTTGAGCATGGAAAGCTCGTGTAGCTTTGCCAGGCCTTTCTTAGTATGGCTGGCGACACAGGACCTGTCACTTGTCTTTATCCGATATTTGAACAGCCAGTAGGTAAACTCATCGAACTCGCTCAAACTCATAGACTTGAGGTGACGATAACGCCTTTCGTTCCTGAACTGCCTGAGAAGGGCAAGCCGGTCGGCTCCGTAAATACGGCGGTGGGCCTCGTCTGCCACTCCATTGTCGCCGGGCAGGCCCAGGACCCGTCTTTCCTTTCGAATATCGTCAACTACGGCCAGTATCAGAAACTGCTCCACAATGACGCCGTAGAAATAGTTGAGATGCGTTCGGTACTTAGATGCTCCGATCAGGTCCTTGAACTCGTTCCTGGATAACTCAACCGGCGCCGCGTTGAAGAAAAGAAGATCGGTAAGCTCGCTGTCTGGAATCGCACCGTCAAGCTCCTCACTGAGCCTCTCCGCCAGCATGAGCCAGTCGAAAGCTTCGTTGTCTACAAGGTAATGGTAGGTGCGACCGTCGTAGTCCTCCTCAGGACTACTCCAGAGGCGAATGGCTTCCAGCAACGCAATGTACCAGTGCTTGCCTGCAGCAACTGCGCCTTTCAGCCCTTCGATTGCCTGTGTGTCTCCGATAGGCACTCCGACTACCTCCGCGTTCATCGGGGATAATCACCCTCATATTATAGCTTCGGCGGCGGTGAGACTCAAGGCGATGACTTGAGGCGTGCGATTCCGGCTTTCACGGTCTCAGAGCAAGAACAGGGCGGCTGTCTTCTGTAACGGGTCTTCTCGCTGAAAGCGGTCGCGCCGGACGCCCGGTCGGTCTGGACCGGGAATGCGCTATTCCGGGTTCATCAGAAGCCGTTCCAACTGACCGAGGTCGCTGAGGGACTCCTCATGATTGCCCCCTGACCTGTCAAGGTAGAAGGACCGTATCCCGACCTGTCTGGAGTTGAGACAGTCGAATTGCCAACTGTCTCCCACGTGGATCACCTCACCGGGGTCCACACCCATCTCTCTGCATATACCCAGGTAGAACTCGGGGTTCTTCAGTTGCCTGTAGTGCGAAATAGAGGAGAAGACCCGGGCGAAATAAGGCTCGATGTCCTGCAACAGGAAATGGAGCAGTTCGCGTGGAGTGCTGGAGGCAATGATCAGCCTGTATTGACGGGCCAGCGAAGAAAGGACGCCTGTTACCTCGGGATAATGCGCTATGCTATCCAGACAGCTCTGTATTGCCGGTTGGCAGGGGCCCAGCTCAAGGCGGCGAAACCAGTATTCTACGTCGTACCACTCCAGCCTCTGGTCCCCGACCTTGTCGTACTCCGCATAGACGATTGCTTTAGCTTCAGCCACATCAAGTCTTCTTTTGCGGGCAAAAAGAGCGGGAATAGTCTCGTGCCATAGGGCCTGGCTAAAACCGGGCGTGACCACGGTTCCCTCTGCGTCGAAAGACACTACCTGGACTGCGTCCATTTCAGAGCTCGATGTTAACATGGTCAGAAGGCGGAAGTCCATTTGCTCGTCGTGCGTTCCACGGGTTAATATAAGGGCATGTTTACACCAGGAATCGACAAGCTAACCCGGCAGTTTGAGCTAGGCCCGATAAGGCCTCCCAGTGAAGCGTACTCTCTGTTGATCAGGGCGACCAGGAATTGCCCCTGGAACAGGTGTCTGTTTTGTCCTGTATACAAGGGCAGCAAGTTTGAGCTGAGACCACTAACGGAAATCATTGAAGACATCGAGGCAGCCCGAGCTATCAGCGAAGGCATCACGGAAGCGGCATGGAGGATGGGCTACGGCGATAGGGTGAGGGATCTGGCAGGGACCCTGTACAATCAGCCTCAACATGGGCAATGTGTGCGTCATGTTGCCCTGTGGCTTTGGACCGGTGGTAAGTCGGCCTTCCTCCAGGACTCCAACAGCCTTATCATGCGGACTCCTGACCTGGTCCAGGTCATTGGCTCTCTGAGGAAGACCTTTCCCGGTCTAGACAGGGTGACCACATACGGTCGGTCGCATACGGCACGCCGGAAGTCGTCGACCGAGCTAGAGGAACTGAGAGATGCCGGGCTCGACAGGATTCACATTGGGCTGGAAACCGGCTATGATCCTCTGCTCGCCTATATGGAGAAAGGGTGCACCGCTAAGGACCACAGCGAGGGGGGAAGGAAGATCAGGGAGGCCGGCATTTCCCTGTGCGAATACGTAATGCCGGGCCTGGGTGGTGGAAGAATGTCGAGCGAGCATGCCCGTGCAACGGCCAGGGTACTGAACGAGATCGACCCCGAGTACATTAGATTGCGTAGCCTGCACGTCTCTCCGGTCATGTCCCTATGGACCTCCCTGCAAGAGGGCGATTTTGAGTTGCAGACCGAGGACGAAGTGGTACGTGAGATAGGTGTCCTCATTGAGAACCTGGAGGTTACCAGCAAGCTGAAGAGCGACCATACGCTGAACCTGCTAATGGAAGTCCAGGGTAAGATGCCGGACGACAAGGAGAAATGCCTGGCGATCATTGAACGATACTTGTCTATGCCGGATGAGGATAGGCTGAATTTCAAGGTTGGCAGAAGGGCCGGCTATTACACTCACCTGGCCGACCTCGGTGACAGCGACAGGTACGAAAGGATACAGCAGACCATAGAACGCCTCAGGGGACTTGATGATAACGTCGAGGAAGCCCTGCTGAGGTTGAAGAACAGCTTCATCTGACGAACGGTTCGTCTATTGCATGGTGTGCTGGGCCGTGTCTCTGGTGTTCTGCTCCACATCTATCAGCAGATAGAATATCTCTCTGGTCGCAAGCAGCAATAGCCAGGCCAGGAATGCGCTGATGATACCCATCAGCATTATGACACCCCCGACCAGAATAGCGATGAACCCGTTCTCGGTCATGCCCAGGAAAACTCCCGCCAGGATAGAGCCGATTACCCCCAGCACCAGGACGATCCACCCCACGATCCTCAGCACACCGCCCGCAAACCGTAGAAAAGGATACCTGCGCATATTACCTCCTTTCTATCACTATGGCTCGTGCCGCAAGGGTCGGTATCTGTCTGGGTCATCAGGCACCAACTCATTGCAGGAGCTTTGTATCTGTGCGATACAGACAGGATACATGATCAGCGCGGCGAACCAGGCGACCGGAATCAAGCTCACGATTATGGTGGCCCGCATCAGGCTCTCCGGTATGGCCAGCCTGAACCCTCTGAATCTTGTCTGAAGGCCCAACCGGTCTACCAGGCGAAGCCAGAATCTGAACACCCAGTAAAGGTTAAAAAAGGGAATGAAACTGAAACCGATGGCCCTTCTCGCCCTAAAATCGTCATACTTGACCATAGGCAGTCGGGAGTGCATCAAGCCGAAGTAGATAAGGCTGAACAGCCCCACTGTGACGAAGTGCAACAAGAGAAGGGCGTCGACTGAGAAAGCACAGTCAATGCGGTGCTGCATAAACGCGTCCTTCTGTTCAGGAGCCAGATCGCTCAGGTCAAAGCGAGGGTCATATATGGCCCGCCTTCTTGCTCGGGATGGCTTCCACGTCAGTTTCGCCCCGCACTGAGAGCACCTTCTCGCCAGCGGCATCGTCGAGGCCCGGCACTTGGGGCAGGTGCCCCTGCTTCTTACGGGATCGGCTCCGCACGAAAAGCAGATCTTGTTGCTGCCTGCCAGTTCCTTTCCACAATATCTACAGAACACCGCCGGCACTCCTTTTTCTCAAGCTTCAGTCCTACAGCATATCATAATCGCCCGGTACATGAGGCGCAGACCCCGGCGCACCGAGCGATCGCCCGGGCCAATCTAACTCACCGTACAGGTACCCTCACTCAAACTCGTTCTTCGCCATGATCACGAATACCAGGGATAGCACTCCGAAGACGAGATTGCCGACGATCAGGACACAGACCGAACCGGCCAGAGCGAGGCCCCATACCCGTCTCCTCAGGGCATAGATGCCGCCCAGAAGGGCCACTATGCCCAGCGCCAGCAGGGGAACACCTAGAGCGCCCAGCCAGGGAACTGCGAGGAACGCCCCCCAGAAGCCGACCCACACGGCGATAACAAGACCACCGATTGTGTGGACGACTCCGGAGATTATCATCAGTATCCCCGCCACCGTCGGCATCCAGGTCCTGTCCTCGACCACCGCTGAGACTCGAGCACCGCACTTGGGACATATCTCAGTTATGGGTGTTGTCGGAGCGCCACAGGAGGGGCAAAAGCCCGTGCCGACCGCCGGCCTGGCGCGACAATTGGAGCAGAGCTCTGAAGCCTCCGCCAATTCCTTTCCGCAATTTCTACAGAACATATCCTACCTCCTTCTTTTACTCTGCCTCATGTCGTTACCCTAGAACACGCTGTTCGACCGATCCAGCCCTCATTCTTGCCGTGTGTATCGCTCGGCAGTTCTATTCGCACAGTATGCATGCTCCCGGTCGTCATGCAAAATCGTCCTTACCCAGGCTCACCAGCAACACGGCCGGTATGCCGAAAACTACATTGCCGGTTATAAGCACGCAGATGGACCCGGTCAGCGCCAGACCCCACATCCTCCTCTTAAAGGCATATACTCCGCCTACGATGGCCAGCACTGCCAGTGCGATCAGCGCAA
>PWRA01000127.1 GCA_003556385.1 Dehalococcoidia bacterium
AGAGCCCGTAGCTATTATGATCCGTCTGGCTGCTATCTCCGTATCATCCACTCTGACCAGGTGTGGCGATGCGACGCGACCTACTCCCCGGTGTACGCTTATCTTGTTCGCCTTCATCAACTGCTCGACACCGGACACGAGCCTATCAACCACCCCTCTCTTGCGGGCCATGATCCGGGACAGATCGGCGCTGACGCTGTCGATCTCTATCCCGAAGTCGGCAGCCCGTTTCGCCTCCGAGAAGACCTCCGCGCTACGGACAAGGGCTTTGGTCGGAATACAGCCGCGGTTGAGACAGGTCCCGCCCAGCCTGTCTTTCTCGATCACGGCTACGGTAGCCCCCAGGTGGGCGGCGTGAATGGCGGCTACATACCCGCCGGGGCCTCCGCCTATTATCACTACGTCTCTTTCAGCCATATCGCGACAACCTCAACCGGCGTTCGTGGCAGAATACCGGAGTTCTCATCTACTTCTTCTTGCCGTTCATCTCCCAGCGCACGTCCAACTGCCTGAACGCTCCAGCCTCATCGAGACGTCTGACCGGTGTGTTATGGGGAGCGCTATGCAGTATATCGGGGTTCTCGGCAGCATCCCCGGCAATCTCCTTCATAGCCGCGATATACTCGTCCAGCGTCTCTTTGCTCTCGGTCTCGGTGGGTTCGGTCATGAGCGCTTCACTGACGATCAGCGGGAAATACACAGTAGGCGGATGCAGGCCATAGTCGAGCAACCGTTTGGCAATATCCACTGTTCCGACCCCCTTAGCCTTCTGCTTCTTACCTGAGAATACCACCTCGTGCATGCAGGTGCGGTCATAGGGCAGGTGGTAATACGGCTTCAGCTTCTCTTTGAGGTAATTGGCATTCAGGACGGCATCCTCGCTTATCCGCTTCAACTCTTCGGGTCCAAGTGAGCGGGCGTAGGCGAAAGCCTTGACCATAACACCGAAATTCCCGTAGAAACTGGCTATCCTCCCGATGGACTTGGTGGGTGCAACAAACCTGTAGCTCCCTTTCTCTTCCGCCACGAGAGGCGTCGGCAGGAATTCAACCAGGTTCTCCATAGCACAGACGGGCCCCGAGCCGGGTCCACCGCCACCGTGTGGCGTGCTGAAGGTCTTGTGCAGGTTCAGCTGCACATAGTCAAAGCCTAGTTCACCGAGCTTAGCCTGCCCCATGAGCGCATTCAGGTTCGCTCCGTCCCCACCGAGCAGACCACCACGCTCATGCACCAGCCGGGCGATCTCAGCTATCTTGGGATCGAACAGGCCGAGAGTCGAGGGCATGGTCAGGGTCAAAGCGGCCACTTCGTCATTCATCATGGAGTCGAGGCTCTTCAGGTCCAGGTCACCCTTATCGTCCGAAGCCACCACTCCTGTCTCCATCCCGCACATAGCGACACTGGCAGGATTTGTTCCATGGGACGAATCGGTGAGCAGTATCTTCGTCCGGCCTTTGTGGCCCCGGTCCTGATGATATGCCTTAACCATGAACAGACCGGCCAGTTCGCCGTGCGCTCCGGCTACCGGGACCAGGCTGGTCGCATTCATGCCGGTAACCTCGGTCAGGTATTCCTGCAACTCGTGCATGAGCCGCAGCGCCCCCTGGACCTGCTCCTCAGGCTGCCAGGGATGCAGCGCTGCAAAACCGGACAGCTTGGCCACATCCTCGTGCCACTTGGGGTTATACTTCATGGTGCAGCTTCCCAGGGGGTAGAACCCGCTGTCCACACCATAGTTGAGCTTGCTCAAAGCGGTGAAATACCTTATCAGGTCGACCTCGCTGACCTCGGGCAGCTCGAGTTCCTGTCGGAGCAGTTCCTCAGGCGGCCGGCTACCTTCCGGCACATCCAGAGAGGGAAGGGTGCATCCGACCCTGCCGGGCTTACTGATATCTGGCAGCAGATAATGATGCTTCATCTCTCTCTCCTTCTACAATGACCCCAGAGTCTTGACCAGTCTGTCGATTTCCTGCCTGGTGTTCATCTCTGTTACACAGAGTAGCACACTGTTATCCACCAGATGGCTTATGTCCAACCCGCCGATTATCCTCTGATCAAGGAGTGCCTTGTTTACCTGAGAAGGCGGCACCGGGCAGTTAACGGCAAACTCCTTGAAGAAGGGGCGGTCGAATGCGAGCGAATAGCCTTTCAGCTTACTTATGGCGTCGGCGGCATAGTGGGCCTTGTGATAGCACAGCTCGGCCACCTGTCGCAGCCCCGCTTTCCCCAGGGTGGCAAGATAGACGGTTGCCGCCAGCGCCATCAAGGATTCGCTGGTACAGATGTTCGATGTCGCCCTCTCTCGGCGAATGTACTGCTCGCGGGTCACCAGCGTCATCACATACCCGGGTCTGCCATCGACATCCACTGTCTTACCGACAATCCTACCGGGCATCCGGCGTATGTACTCCTTACGACAGGCGAAGATGCCGAGATAAGGTCCTCCGAAATTCGTCGGGGTGCCCAGCGGCTGCGCCTCGCCGACAGTAATGTCGACCCCGTAGTCACCCGGCGGTCTGAACATGCCTAACGATGTGGGATCTACTATCGCGACCACCAGGGCGCCACCATCATGAGCCTTTTGAACACGTGCGTCCATCTCTTCAAAATAGCCGAAGAAGTTGGGTTGCTGGATAATCAGGCAGGCACAGTCCGGGGGGAGATCACCCGACTCAGCGTCCAGAGTCACCAGCGCAAGGTCTTTGCCGCGACAGTAGGTGTGAAGCACATCGCGATAAGTCGGGTGGACCGTCGCCACAACGGCCACCTTGCTTCTGCCGGTCATGTTACAAGCCATCATGGCAGCTTCAGCGGCAGACGTGCTGCCGTCGTACATACCCGCATTGCTCACTTCCATTCCCGTGAGCTGGCAGACCAGTGATTGATACTCATAGACGGTCTGTAGCGTGCCCTGGCTGACCTCGGCCTGGTACGGCGTGTAGGCCGTATAGAATTCGCTGCGACCGATAATGTGGTCCACGGTGCTGGGGATGAAGTGCCGGTAGCTGCCGGCTCCCAGGAAACAGGCATAATCGTCCGGGTTCGTATTGGAGTTCGCCAGCCTGCGCAGTTCCTTCTTGAGTTCCAGCTCCGAAAGCGGAGCAGGCACGCTGAACCTGGCGTTACGGAATTCTCTGGGGATATCCTCAAACAGTTCCTCGACGGAGCTAACGCCGATCTCGCGGAGCATCTCCCTGCGGTCGGCGTCAGTATGGGGTAAATATGGCAAGGGCATTGTACTTATCGTCCTCCTTCCTAGTCGGCGCCTTCTGCCAGTGCTTCAGCCTCATACTTGTCGTATGCATCAATGTCCATCAAGGCATCGAGTTCCGCAGCGTTACTCAACTCCAGTCTCACCAGCCACCCGGCTCCATAAGGGTCCTCATTGACAAGCTTCGGCTCATCAATGGCCGCCTGGTTGATCTCCAATACCTTGCCGCTAACAGGCGAGAATATATCGGAGACCGCCTTCACCGATTCTACCTCGCCCAGCTTCTTAAACTGCTCGACCTGGGCGCCGGGCTGGGGTAGGTCAAGAAAAACGATATCGCCCAGCTGGCTTTGGGCATAGTTGGCAAGCCCCATCTTCGCTTTGTTATCGGGTTCAGGGCACAGCCATTCGTGGTCCTTTGTATACTTATAGTCTTTCGGGTTCATGTCACACTCCTCTCCTGTAGAATCGTTTGCTGACAACACGTGCCGGGACCGGCCTATTACGGATCATTATGTCAAATGCGGTGCCGACGGCCGAGAGCTCGACGGGAACGAAGCCCAGACCGATGTTGACATCCAGCGTGGGCGCATATCCACCGCTGGTGACTTTGCCTACCTCCCGGCCGGACTTGACGATCGGGTAGCCCGGGCGGGCAATCTCCCGCCCATCGACCTGGAAACCGATGAGCTTGCGGGCAACGCCCCTCTGTTTGATGTCGAGCAGAGCCTCCCGGCCCACGAAGTCGCCTCTATCAAAATCCACGAGCCATCCAAGGCCCACCTCGAACGGATTGGTGCTGGAATCCATGTCCTGCCCGCACAGCAACATGCCGGCCTCTAATCGCAGACTGTCACGTGCAGCAAGACCGCATGGTTTCGCGCCCTCTTCCACGAGCGACTCCCACAGCGGCAACGCCTGTACAGCCCCGGTGATTATCTCGAACCCGTCTTCACCGGTGTACCCTGTTCTGGCCGCAAACGCCTTCAGCCCAGCTATCTCCGTTTCAGTGTAGCCAAAGCGAGGCAAATCTGCCAGCCCACTGAGACACTTCATATGCCGGGAACCCGGACCCTGGATGGCCACCATGGCGGTGTCGGCGGACACGTCTTCAATAGCTATGTCGGGATCTGAGCCCGACCATCGAGATAGCCAGTCGTGCTTTTCTCTGATATTGGCTGCGTTCCATACTATGAGATAGCGGTCGGCCTCCACGCGGAACAGCCACAGGTCGTCCATAATACCGCCATCTTCGAGGCACATCATGTTGAGCATGGAAGAACCGGTCTCCAGCTTCTGCACCGGCCTGGTCAGTATCCGGTCGAGAAACCGTCCGGCGTTCTTGCCGGTCACCCAGACTCTGCCCATATCCGAGACATCGAAGACACCGACGCCGGACCGAACGGCCCTGTGTTCCTCCAGCACGGAAGTGTACCAGATGGGCAACTCCCAGCCGGCGAAGTCTATCAGCCTCGCCTTCAGGTCACGGTGCACCTTGTTGAGCGGCGTCTTCTTCAGCGCATTCATCATCTGACCCTCCGCGGACGAGGTCTCAGAGCACCTCCTCCCTTTCCCGTAAACCAAAACGGGAGAACTCGCATAAAGCGAATCCTCCCCCTGTTTCTTTCCCTGAGAGATTATCCGCTCGCCCCGATTGCGGACTTGCCCCTTCGGTGACCCCGCACGGAGTGCTTTTCCAGGGGTTCGGTTTACGGCAGTCCTTTTGCCTGAGAGTTTCGAGACCGGGAGTCAAACTCCCTCTCTTGCACCTTCGGCTCCCTGTACAGGGTCTCTCCTGCCGTAACCGGAAACCTCGGTCGTTTTTTAGCACATCCCCGCCGTATTTGTCAATGCAGGTAGTGACCAGGGCAACAGTGAGGAGGAGCCATTCGCCGGTCGGATGACGCGTACGGTTAGGCGCCTAGCGCCCGCATCTGCCGTCGCCCGTTTCAGCTCGGAACACACTGCTATCGGAGAGGCTGGTAAGAGCCTCGGTGAGCCTGGCTGTGTATTCGTCGACCTCACCAGGGTCGAACCGTATGGTTTCCTCGGCGGCCTTGCGGCAGTAATCGCAGTGGCCGCACGCTGAGAGGCAGTCCTGCTTAAGGAAGAAGTCGATGAAGCCATCCAGGGCCCGGTTGTCGATGTAGAGTTCGGGTGGCGGCGCAACGGTGTGGGTCCGGGCGCCCGGCGGGCCAGCGCTGATGAACCCGGTCTTCGGAGAGAGGGCATTCAGAATGTCGTGCAGGTTCCCGTCATAATGACGGGACGAGTACGCCGTGGCAGCCCTCAGAATCCGCTCAGTAGGCATGGACCGGCCGCTGATCTTGAACATCTCGATGCCCATCTCTTCGTAGAGATGCATGTCCTCAGGTCTTATCCAGCGGCACTTCATGTTCTGAGACATATCACTTAGCCGGTCCAGGGTGCAGCGCATAGTGCAGTAGTCCACGTAAGAGCCCTCGACCGGGTTGTAGCTCTGGCTGGCATGCCCCAGGCCATCATGGTGGTAGTATTCGTAGGGACACTGATAAAGACAGAGGTTGTTCGCCAGCAGGATTATCTCGCGCTTGACCGCGTCGGTGATGCCCTTGAGGGTCTTGAAATCCCGGTTCACGTGGAAGTCGAGGTTGATGGAGTCTGCTCCCAGTGACTCGAAGAACCGGGCCCGGGCCACATTGTGTACATGGGCTATGGTCGATATCCGTATCTTCAGTTGCGGGAACTGACGTTTGATGAGCTCGACAAGGTAGGGGATGGTCACGGTGACGCTATCGACGCCGATGCTACATATCCAGTCGAGGTGCTCGAGTAGCGCCCGATGGGTGCTCTTGTCCCACTCCATGTTGCTCATGCTGGGAGCGTTCAAGAGGTAGTCGAACCTCAGGCCTGCCGCACGGGCCGCCCTGATATACTCCTCGGCCTGCTCCTTGGCCGTATGGACGTCTTCGGGGCTCGACCCCCCTGTGCCGATCAGCGAGGTGGACAGCACGCCATACAGGTCTACGCCTGCTTCGAGCCTGCTCAGCGGCTCTATCAGCGCCGGGTCCCAGTTTGTCGGCACTAGCAGTCGCATGTTAGCCTATGATAAGCGGTGTTGGTTATCCAGGGCAAGTCTTGTGCGAAGGACTAGGTCTATGGAAACGCTCCACCGTCGATGGTGATGACCTGTCCCGTGATATAGCCAGCTTTGTCACCGGCCAGAAAGCCCACCAGTTCCGCAACGTCCTCGGGCCGCCCCAGTCGCTGTAGCGGAATCATGGACTGCATGTTTTCCCTGGTCTCGGGAGGCAGCTTGTCTGTCATCTCCGTCACAATGAAGCCGGGGGCCACGGCGTTGACAGTTACATTGCGAGATCCCATCTCTCGAGCCACGCTCTTGGTGAAGGCTATGATCCCTCCCTTAGAGGCGGCATAGTTGCTTTGTCCGGCGTTCCCCACTCTACCGACAACAGAAGAGATGCTGATGACTCGTCCCCATTCCTGTCTCATCATGTACCTGACGGCAAACTTGGTGCACAGGAAGGCTCCACGCAGATTGGTGCCCATTACGTCGTCCCAGGCCTCATCAGACATTCTCAAGAGGAGCGTATCCCTGTTGACGCCGGCGTTGTTTACCAGAATGTCGATCTTACCCCACCTGTCGCCGACCTCGTCCACCATCGCTTTGACTGCTCCGCTGTCACGTACATCGGCTTCGACAGCCATCGCTTCGCCGCCTAACCGGGCTATGCTCTCCACCACACCGTCGGCGTCGGCCTTGTTACTCTCCTCGATGGCCACATAGTTGACCGCCACCCTCGAACCGAGTTCGGCCAGCTTCAGAGCGATGGCCTTTCCTATGCCGCGCGAGGCGCCGGTTACCAGAGATACCCTGCCATCCAATTCCATTGCTCTCCTTTACTCCTGAAGGCGCTTGAGCACCAGGCAGCAGTTTTCGCCCCCCAGACCGAAACTATTCTTCAGACACACGTTCACCTGGTCCTGCCGCGCCGCATTGGGCACGTAGTCCAGATCGCAGTCCGGGTCCGGGGTTTCGTAGTTAATGGTCGGGTGGATAATGCCGTTGTCGATGACCAGCAGCGCGGCAATGGTCTCCACAACACCGGCCGCAGTGACGAGATGCCCGATCATGGACTTGGTAGAGCTTATCGGGACCTTGTAGGCATGTTCCCCGAACACCATCTTTATAGCTCTGGTTTCACAGGCGTCATTGAGCTTGGTACTGGTGCCATGAGCGTTGATATAATCAACCTCCTCAACCCGCACCCCGGCATCTTGCAGAGCGAAACGCATAGCGTAAGCCTGCGTTTCCGGGGCCGGGGCAGTTGAATCATGGGCGTCAAAAGACCAGCCGACTCCAGCGATTTCGCCGAGGATCGATGCACCTCTCCTCCTGGCATGCTCATAGCTCTCCAGGATAACCAGTCCGCTGCCCTCACCGTAGACGAAACCGTTGCGATTGAGATCAAACGGGCGACAAGCTTTGGAGGGATCAGGTTCACGAGACAGGGCTCCCATTACGTCCAATCCGGCTATGGTAACCGGCTCCAGGCTGGCGTCCGAAGATCCGGCTATCATGACATCAGCGTATCCCAAGCGAATAAAGCTCGCCGCCGACCCTAAAGCATCAGTGCCGCTGGCACAAAGACTGTTAACAGCGCTATTGGGACCTTTGGCGCCCAGCATCATCCCCACCTGCATCGATGCTGCGCTGGCAGTGGATTTGGTGATGAAGAGCGGGTCGGCCCTTCTGGGGCCTATTCTCTGGTACAGCTCCCATCCCCTGATAATATAGCCTTGCTCCGTCATGGTGGAGATGGAAACCCCTACTCGCTCAGGCGTTTCCTGAGTCATATCCAGGCCGGCCGACTCGATTGCTTCCCTGGCCGCCGCAATAGCGAACTGAATGGTCCTCGAGGTCCGATCAACTACCTTCAGGTCCATATACTTTGCCGGATCAAAGCCATTCACCTCGGCATTCACTTTCACCCGGAAGCTGGTCGTATCGAAGCGAGTGATAGGGCTGAAGGCCGCCTTACCGGCCGCCAGTCCTTTCCAGAACTCCGGCGCATTCAGCCCGAGAGGATTGACAGTACCCATTCCGGTGACTACAACCCTCGGTATGTTCACCATGCCCCGGGAGCTCTTCGAGTTGTCGGAACCTCTAGCGGTGTTCATTATCCTCCCTTTCCAGCGAGGGCCAACAGTCCTACCGAGGTGCCCCCATCAACAACGATCGTCTGGCCTCTGATCATGAGGGCCTCTTCGCTGCACAAGAAAGACACCACATTAGCAACGTCCTCGGGAGCAACCATCCTGCCCGCCGGCGTCAGGTGATGACCCTCCTGCGCCATGCCTTCTTTAAAATAGAACTTGAGCGCTTCCGTCTCCACAGCGGAAGCAGCGACAGCATTGACGCAGATGTTCTGCGACGCGAACTCTATGGCCAGGTAGCGTGTCAACGCCTCCAGAGCAGCCTTGGAGACTCCGACCAGAGTATAGTTAGGAAGGACGAAGGACGAACCCAGGCTGGAGATGCTGACTATCTTACCACCCCTCCCGCTCATCAGTTTGGCTGCCCTCTGGGAGCACAACAAGAGGGCCCTGGCATTGATGTCCATAGTCCATTCCCAGGCCTTGACATCAAGCTCGGTTATCGGACGCCCTACGCCGGAAGCCGCGTTGCTAATGAAGATGTCCAGACGCCCAAACTTAGTGCTGATCGTATCGAACATCTCATCGATCTTCGCCGGATCTCCCACATTGGCCCGCACGGTCTCGGCCTTAACCCCCAGAGCCTCGATCTCACCGGCGGTTTCCTGCGCGGTGTCGCGGTGGCGGAAGAAATTGACGATAACGTCGGCGCCCTGGGAAGCGAGTTTCAGGGCGATTGCCTTGCCGATGCCTCGCCCACCGCCTGTGACCAGGGCCAGCTTCCCTTCCAGGGACACGGTTAGACCTTCTCCGTCTGTGCGACCTTGTTTTCTACGTAAGAGACAAAGTCGCCGAAGTTCTGGAAGTTCTGAGCTTCCTCGTCGGGGATTTCGATCTCAAAAAGCTCTTCCACTGCCACCAGAGCCTGCACCACGTCCAGAGAGTCTGCCTTTATGTCTTTGAAGGTGCTCTCCCGGGTAATAATGCTCTTGTCGACACGAGTAATCCTGGCAACGATATCCCTTATTTGCTCTTCGACCGTCATGATTGACCCCCTTTCTTAAATTCTGCCAACTCCAGCTTCAAGCTCTCAGTGGTGTCTGCTCTGACCGCATTCCTGGCGCTTTCTATGGCATTAGCAACGTGAGACGCTCTGCTGGCTCCGTGCGCTATCCTGACAACCCCGTCGATGCCCCACAAAATGCCTCCCCCTCCTTTCTCGGTTTCAGATGATATCCTGGTCGCCTGGAACAATCTGTTGAAAAACACTCTGGCCAGAGTGCGCGCCAACGGGTACTTCTTCAGCCTACCCTGGGTCCACTCCAGCGCGTGGCCTCCGATGCTCTCGTAGAGCTTCAGAAGCACATTACCAACAAATCCGTCGCAGACGATGACGTTGGCCTTGCCGCTCAACACCTCGTTGCCTTCTATGCTGCCGATGAAGTTCAACCCGCTGTTCCTGAGCAGAGGATGGGCTTCGCGCACTGCCGCCGTGCCCTTGACGTCCTCGCTGCCCGTGCTCAGCAGCGCTACCGTAGGGTCGGCGATACCCAGAAACCTCTTCGCATAGACCGAGCCGACGATGGCGAAATCAAGGAACTGGTGTGGCTTACAGTCCACATTGGCTCCGAGGTCTACCATCACGGTATTCGGCGCAAAACTGCCCAGTGAGCCGACGATAGCCGGGCGCCATATTCCATCCAGCATGCCTATATATTGAATGGCGCTTACCGTGGCCGCCGCGCTCGATCCGGCGCTAACAAACGCATCTGCCTCGCCTGATTTGACCATCCTGGCGGCTACGGCTACGGAGCAATCCGGCTTGCTGCGGATCGCCGCAACAGGCGGATCATCCTCCCTGATGAAGTCGCGGGCCCCGGCGATATGGATGGATGCATTGGTGGCAGCATTGTATTTGGCCAGTTCGTTCTCCAGGATGTCGGTAGCGCCGATGAGGAAGATCTCCACGTCGCTCTGCTGCGCTGCGAGCACCGCCCCTTTTACTATCTCTCCAGGGGCATAATCGCCACCCATGGCGTCGACGGCCACCCTCACCTTACTATTTCCGGTTACCTCTCTATTCCTTATCACCTGCGAACTTCGCTGTCGTCTCCCCTGCGACTATTATTTCGCCCTTCTGATTGCGGCACTCGAAACTGCAATTTGCATATGATACACCATCTCTTTTTTCAAGGGAAATAACCTCAGCACTGACGCTCAGAGAATCGCCGGGACGCGCCGACTCCTTGAACTTTGCTCGAAGCTTACCACCCGAGAGCCAGTTTTCGCCGAACGCTGAAGTCATCATCTCCGAGACGTAAGCCAGATTAAGCATGCCATGAGCAATAGTACCGCCGAAAGGGGTCTTAGCAGCGAAAGCTTCATCCACATGGATGGGATTGCAATCACCCGATGCCTCGGCATACAGGTTGATCGTCTCCTGGGTGATGTGTTTTGCCACCGGGCCCAGAGTCATTCCTTCTTTGATTTCCGTAAGCATTCTTCCGCCTAGCTGGGCAAAGCTATGGTTGCCTTCCCCGTCTGCACCCTCTCCCCGCCCCGGTCCAGAATCTCCAGTTCCATGATCAGCATGCTCATCCTGCCTCGCTCTATCTTCTGTGCCACCTTGATGCGACACTCCACAGTGGCGCCTATGGGCACAAGCTTGAGGAACTCCAGATCTTGCGACGCATGTATCGCAACGGTGTCCGGCGGCAACGACAGAGACCGTGCCATGGCAGCTATGGCGCAGGCCGTAATGGCCAGCGGGGGAACAAACCCGTCACCGGAGCCGTCAACCGCTCTCAGATACTTAGAAACGAGCGCCTCGCTCAATTCATAGGTGGCGGAGGGCAACTCATATCCGGGCGCCAGTTCTGCGTAGCTTACACTCTTATCCTGCATTCGGCCGGTTCCCAGTACATCGGATAACTATGTACAGTAAATTATACACTAGCCGACATCGTTGTCAACTCCGTGCGGGATACCACAATGGACGCCGTGGGAGAGCCGGTCAGAAAACACGGTAGGGACAGCACTCTCGTTGACATTCCAGACCACAGAATCTACACTTCGAGAGGCCGTCATGGACATCAAGGTCTTTGCAGTTCTGCTCCTGTGCGTCTTCTGCTCATTGCTGGGAGTGGGGATTGTGAGCCCGTTGTTACCGCTGTACGCCGAGGCCATGGGGGCCAGCGGGGTGCTGCTGGGGATGATCTTCAGCTCCTTCACCATAACCCGCGCCATAGTGATTCCTTTCATCGGACCGCTCTCCGACCGACGGGGCAGAAAGCTGTTTCTGCTCATCGGGTTCGGCGGTTTCACAGTAGCAACGCTGGGCTATATCCTGGCAACCGCCCCGTGGCACCTGATACTGACCCGTGCCGTACAGGGCACCACCGCCGGCATGATGCTTCCCATAGCCAGGGCCTTTATCGGCGACCTCTGTCCTGCCGGCGAAGAGGGGAGATGGCAGGGTATAGCCAACGCCGCCTTTTTCGGCGGTTTTGCTTTCGGCCCGCTGATCGGTGGACCGCTGGCAGAGTGGTACGGCTATAACACGGCGTTCTACTTCATGGGGGGCATCTGTCTGCTCAGCTTCCTGCTGGCTCTCCGATTTCTGCCGGAAAGCGCATCGCGGCAGAGTGGAGGAGGCCGCCGATCAACAACGGAACTGTTCAGACTGGTGCGCACCGACAAGATGCTTCGCGGTCTCTCTTACTACCGGGTCGGTCTTGCGCTGGCACGGGGCTGCCTGATGACGTTTCTCCCCGTCTTTGCCTCCTTATCGCTGGGCATAGGCGTAGGGCTTATCGGGATAATGCTCGCAGTTCACAATCTGCTGAGGGCAGCCGCTCAACCATATTTCGGCAATCTCGCCGACAGATCTAACAGACGGACTCTGGTGGTCATCGGTGCTGTTGCTCATCTCATTTTCTTTGTCGTCATTCCCTGGGAATACACCTACTGGCAACTACTGGTGCTGGTCGCCTTCGGCGGGATTGCTGCGGCTATCGCCATGCCGGCGCTGACCGCCCTGTACACAGAGCAGGGCAGGATAAGTGGAATGGGCACAGCGATGTCCCTGGACATACTGGCAATGGCTATCGGTATGGGAATAGGACCGGTTTTGGGCGGGGTGGTCGCGGATGTCCTGAACGTCGCCTCTGTGTTTCACTTCTCTGCCGGAGTGCAAGTAGCAGGTGTTGCCCTGTTTCTCCTGTACACGAGGGACTACAGGAGCAGCGTGGGGATTGCCAGCCCCAGGACACCGGACATCCAGCCCGGTGATTGAGGGCGGCGATAACACGCGAGGCAGGTCAGAGGAAGATCGCGTGCCCCGATCGGCAGACTCCGGCTGAACTGAGCGGCGCACTAGGTTACGAAGCAGACCCGGTCATCGCGACATGGCCACGCGCTGCGTCCTATCGAAGCCGGCGATGATATACTCCCGCACAGTCACCACCATGGTCGCGGTGCCGGGGTCTTCGACAAACTGCTTCAGGTGAGGATGCTTATTGAGGAAAATGGTCTGAAAAGGTCTACCCTCGTCCGTTTCCTCGAGAGCGATGCCGATGGCCGTGATCGCGACGGCCTGGGAGATATCGGCGGGTTCGTTGCTTCTATTATCGACTAACAATGAAACGTTGCTGTTCCCTTGCATGTTCACGTATTTTCGGGTACTTCGCCCGGTGGCAAAGACCAGCGATCTCAGGTCATCGGAAACGGCAAGAGAAACCAGGTTGCTATAAGGCACACCCTCACCAAGCGTGCTAAGCACGGCGAAGTACTGCGTGCTCGTTACGTCGCGTAGCAGCTTTTCATGACCGCTCATTTCCAACCGTTATCCTGGGCACCGATAGAGCAACTCACCGGACCCCCTACCGCAAGTTCCGAGGACTCCGGGGCTGACAGGGTCCGGCCGCATTGACTATACTATAATCCTGGTCACGATTTCCAGGTGTGTGATGGTCCAAGAAGCGCGTATCCGACTGCTTAACAGCCACGCCCCTGCCAATGGGGCCTATGTTCTCTACTGGATGCAGTCTTCCCAGCGTGGAGAGTACAATCACGCGCTTGAACTCGCTATCGAATACGCCAACAAACGAAAACAGCCGCTCATCGTGTATTTCGGTCTTACCGACGCCTTTCCCGAGGCCAATGAAAGACACTATCATTTCATGCTTGAAGGCCTGAAGTGTGCCCGGCAGGACCTCAAGGACAAGGGTGTGGGCATGGTCGTTGAACGGGTCTCTCCGGAGTTTGGCGTTGTCGAGTTCGCCAGGCAGGCCTCACTCGTCGTTTGCGACGGCGGCTATCTGAAGATACAAGAGCAGTGGCGACGACATGTCGCGGAAAACATAGAGTGTCCGCTGATAGATGTGGAAAGCGATGTAGTCGTCCCGGTGGAGACGGCTTCAAGCAAGGAAGAGTATTCCGCCGCCACGTTGCGCCGCAAACTGAGGATGGTATTACCCGGGTATCTCGTTCCTCTCTCGGAGGCAACTCCGAGGGTAGACTCTTCGAGCCAGGAGTTCGATAGCTACGACATCTCGGACACAGATACATGCGCCTCCAACCTTGATATCGACCGCTCTGTTAGACCTATAGCCGGCATTCGCGGCGGTACGAAGGAAGCGAAGAGGCGACTCGAGGAATTCGTCGCCAGCAAGCTGGACAGATTCGCTGATTCGCGAAACGACCCCAACGAGGACTGCCTCTCCGGTCTCAGCCCTTATCTTCACTTCGGGCAGATATCGCCTTTGTATGTTGGTCTGCGGGTCAACCAGTCTAACAGTGCGGGAAAGGAGGCCTTCCTTGAGGAGTTGATCGTTCGACGGGAGCTAAGCATGAATTTTGTCCACTATAACCGGGAATACGACTCGTTTGCGGGACTCCCCAACTGGGCGAAGCGCACTCTGCAAGAACATGAGGGTGATACCCGAGAGTATCTGTACACGCTGGACCAACTGGAAGGAGCCCGGACGCATGACCCGTACTGGAATGCAGCACAGAGGGAGATGGTGACCACGGGGAAGATGCACGGGTACATGCGCATGTACTGGGGCAAGAAAATACTGGAGTGGACGGCGAAGCCGGAAGAGGCGTTTTCAAGAGCGCTCTACCTCAATAACAAATACGAGCTGGATGGCAGGGATCCCAATGGCTTTGCCGGGGTGGCGTGGTGCCTCGGCAAGCACGATCGCCCCTGGGGACGGCGTGCCATCTTCGGCAATGTGCGCTACATGAGTGCCGAAGGTTTGAAGCGCAAATTCGATGCCGCAGAATATGTACGCAGACACAGTTGACGCAGGTCCTGACGGGACCCTTTGACGCCATCAGCCTGGAATACCGTTGAGGAGGTAACGACATTGAGAGACAGAACAGAGACCAAAAAGGTACTGGTCATCCTGGGTAGTCCGCGGAGAAGCGGAAACAGCGCCGCCCTGGCGGCTCAGATTTCAAGGGGGGCGGAATCCGCTGCCGCGGAGGTGGAGACCCTGTTTCTTCAGGACATGGAGATCAGCCCATGCCGGGGCTGTGACACGTGCAAAGCGACTGATAGCAGAGTGTGTGCCATCGAAGACGACATGCAGGAGGTCTACCGGAAGCTGATCGGAGCGGATGCCTGGGTCATAGCCAGTCCGGTGTACTGGTTTACGATGTCCGCCCAGACAAAGACATTCCTGGACCGGTGCTACGCGCTTTCCGCCTATGCACAGAATCCCTTCGCAGGAAAGAGGATCGCCATCGCGATGAGCTACGGTGATGCCGATGCGGTCAGGTCCGGTTGTGTCAATGCGCTGCGGACATTTCAGGATGCCTTCCGTTATACAGGATCGAAGATAGCAGGCATGGTCTACGGCAGCGCCGTGAAGGCCGGCGAGATCGAGAACAACCAGGCGTTGATGCGGGAGGCTGAAGAACTGGGGAGAAGGCTGGTGGGTCATCTGCCTTGATAGCCCTGGATGAGAAAGAGCCAGTGATTCATCTGCTGCGGAGAGTTGCCGACGCCGGGCACGCCGGCGTGAAACTGTGAACGAAGCAGCAGATTAGGCACGTCAGGTCATGCCTGTTTGACGAGACGGGAAGAGGATAGATGACCCTACCCCGAAAATCAGGCCGGTTGCTCTTTGAGTCCGCCTGTGATAAGAAGATGCAAGGAGGGCTTCGCGGGCCTACAAGGCAGGTCGTCACTTCGATATGATAGCCAGGAACATAGTTGAATCCCTGCGAGTGCTCTGCCGCAGTCTGGGCGACCAAGACATAAGGTGGGCTCTGGTCGGGAGTACAAGCCTGGCACTGCAAGGGGTGGATGTCACACCGGAGGACATTGACATCCTCACTGATGAGCCCGGCGCATACAGGATCGATAAGCTGCTAGACGACTGCCGGGTCAAGCCGGTCGAATACCGGCCGTCGGAAACCGTGCGGTCGCACCTGGGCGAGTTCTGTGTTAACGGCGTTAAGGTTGAGGTGATGGGCGATTACCAGGAGAACGTACAGGGAACGTGGCATGCCCTCGCCGACCGGCTCATTTCACCGATCATAATTGAGCTCGAGGGAATGCGATTGCCTGTGTCCTCTCTACAGGCCCAGCTCCAGTCGTACGAGTTAGCGGGACAAGACAAAGACACTGCCAAGATCGAGGCGATCAGGGCTATCTTAAGGAAGGATGGCACGGCAGGCAGATAGAGAACCGGCTGCTTATCGCTCGCAGAGGGTGCGCCAGGGCGGGATTATTGGTGCCCGACGATCGGGCTGAGTGTGCCGCTTCGTCCAGGAGTTCTTCATATCGTTGCGTGTGAAGCGGGTGATGACTGCGGATCTCGTTACTGCGCTTTACCATTAATTGCTGACCGGGAGTCCCGCACCGACCCATCCGCGGATGCCCCCCGCCAGGTGATAGGTGCGTTCGAAACCGAGTTTCTCCATCTCGCACAGCGCAGTCCTGCTGCGATTGCCGGTCCGACAGTAGACGAGATAAGCGTTCTCCTTGCCTAGCTTCTCCAGCTCCTCACGGAATGAGGTGAGGTTTACGTCGATGTTGAGCGCACCTTCGATATGTCCGTGGCGATATTCCGCCGGCGTCCGCACGTCCAGGATAATGAAGCCCGGACTATCCCGGTTCTCTTGCATCAGATCGAAGGCCTCTTGCGGTGTAAGGTCCTGTGCCTGAAAGCCGCAAGACTTCGTGATCTGTGTTGCGAGCAGAAACACGCCCAGGACACCTACAGCAACCAGGAGAGTCGCAGCGATCCGCCCATAGTATCGCCTGTTCAACACCCCTGAATATAACTGATCGCGGCGGGTAAGGCAACAGACCATATGGCGCCCGGGAAGCTCGGCCATTCGTCCATCGCCGACCGAAAGTCGTCTAGACCGTGCGGGTCTGGCAACAGAAGCCAGATGAAGCCAGCTCTGGTTACTAGGCCCCCGCCCATGGAAGGGTGACGGACGGTTCTGACGTTTGTTACCTATCGCCATAACGAGTTTAGGAAGGCGCCCTTCCGAGGCGGCCTTTCATCATTAACATTTGGGCTCACCGCACCCCGTCTGAACCATCTACCGACGGGCAGACGCATCAACCTGTTTTCGCAGCCATTGCGAGACAAGATGCAGGACCCGCGAATCCGCCGGCTGGCGAGCTTGTTCCTTGTATGTGGATATGGAGGGTTCACTCTCCTCGACCCTGAGGATGTCGCTAACGGCCGGCACCGCGCAGAAGCTTGATCAGCCACTTGTTGAGCCCTCGCTGTCCTTTTATTGTCAGCGGAACCTGCCACTTCAGGACCTCTTTTCCCGAGCGTGCCGAGCCGCTGAGCAGTACGACCCCAGCCACTTCGGCACCCTCGGCTGCCAACTTGGTTGCGAGCAGGGCCCCTCTCTGTGGCCCATTAGAAACGCCACCTCACGGCGCTAGACGCCGATATGCGCCACACAAGGCGGCACCAGTCTCAGGCGAGTCTTATTCTTCGGCTGCCTGTTTGTGCAACACGTACTAATCACATATAATCAGCGGCAACCATCTATGAACGTTGCTTACTTCATTGTTCACGCCGTATTCTGGTCCTTCGGATTCCTGTTTCTGTTCCGCATTCGGCGCTGTGCGCGGAACCGGAACAGAGCTGTTGAGTCGTATCCCCGGGTGTCGGTCATTATACCGGCTCGTAACGAGGAGAACTCTCTTCCTGTTCTTCTGGCATCCCTGCAGAATGGCGATTGCGTCCCCGATGAAGTCATCGTGGTTGCCGACCAGTGCGAAGACAGGACCAGGGAAGTCGCCGAAGGAGAAGGAGTGACGGTCATCGATTCAGAGCCTCGGCCCGCGGGCTGGATCGGGAAGCCCTGGGCATGCTATCAAGGTGCGCGGGTAGCAAAGGGCGATATACTGCTCTTCCTTGACGCAGATACATACGTTGAGAAAGACGGCCTGAGAGACATAGTTGACACATACCTGGAAAGGGACGGCATTCTATCTGTACAGCCGTATCACAAAACCAGAAGACTCTACGAACAGCTCTCCATGTTTTTCAACATAATCATGATGGCCGCAATGGGCCCCTTCACAGTGCTGGTCGACCGTATCAAGCCGATTGGGTTGTTCGGCCCGTGCGTAGTTATGAGGAAGGCTTACTACCTCCAAAGCGGTGGCCATATCTCGGTGAAAGGCGAGGTGGTAGAGGACCTTGCGCTCGGAGAGACACTGAAGAAGCGCAACCTCCCCATACACTGCTGCGGAGGTCAGGGCACCATTTCCTTTCGCATGTATCCCAACGGTATAAGAGAACTGGTGGACGGGTGGAGCAAGGGTTTTGCCAGCGGAGCCAAAAGGACCCGCATACCCCTGCTAGTGGCGACTGTTTTGTGGATCGGCAGCGGCATCAGCGCGACGGTGGGTGCAATCGGAGCGGTATCCGGCGTCTCCAACACCGCGATCATCTGGTGGATATCGGCCTATCTGGCATTTGCCGTCCAGGTCAAATGGATGGCCTTACGTGTTGGTACATTCAAGTTCTACACCGCACTCTTATTCCCGGTTTCGTTGGTATTCTTCATAATTGTTTTCTTTCGTTCGATCTTCCTCGTTGCTATCAGGAGGATCGTGGTGTGGAAGGGTGTAGCAGTTAGCCTGAAAGACAGGGCGTAAGAGCAATGATTGTTCAGTTGTCCGGTCCGTGGGCAATAGTCATTAATGTTGCAGTCTGGTTGGTGATAAGTTTGGGCGTCGGCATGTCAACCGCGAGGATGCAGCCAAACTCCTTCAATCCGCAGTCATGGCTCTACAGGCAGCGGATTTGGGAAAGGGGCGGAAGAATCTACAAGGCCCTTCTCAAAGTCAAGAAATGGAAGCGGCTTCTACCACCCGTTGCTGCCATACTTAAAGGTGGATTCAAGAAAAAGCGTTTAGGGGACGCCGATGCAGCATACGTACGGAGATTCATCCTGGAGACATGCCGGGCTGAGTTCACCCATTGGGTGATTCTTCTATTTTCGCTCGCTTTCTTCCTCTGGAACGACTGGTGGATTGGACTGATTATGGTGGCCTACGGGCTTGCGACCAACATTCCCTGCATTGTCATCCAGCGATACAACAGGATCAGACTGGAAAGAATCTATGAAAGGTACAATCGGGTTTGAGGAGAGCATCGCACCGCAATGTGGCGTAAAAACGGAATCCCCCTAGTAGAGACGAAAGGCCTGTTCGAAGGTATATCGATTGTGATGTGGGGAACGAAGCAAAGATAGAGGCTGATGTAGATTCCGGGGACACCGTACCGATCAGGCCTGGCTACTGATCTACCGGTGGGTAAGCGATCGGCTCTTTGTGAAGCTACGTACATTGTGATATAATCAGAGCTAATGGGAGGCGGTCAGGTGAGGGAAGGGCCGAATCTCCACCGGCTAATCAGCACAACCCCGGATCTCTGGCGACCACTTAGCAGGTGTTCCTCAACGAAGGCGAATACCTATGGCTAGAGGACGAAGCATCAACGTGGATAGCGACGGGATATTGGTTGAAGGCCTGCTCATCGATGGAGCCGGAGTCGAAGGTGTCAGCACCTTGTTCGGGCGAGTTCAAGAGAAAGAAGAAGTCGACGAGTTCCTGCCCGACGAAGCCGACGAGAGCAAGCCTCAGCCAGCGCCAGGGGACTATGAGGGAATCGATGACTCAACCCGCATGTACCTTCAGGAACTGGGCAGGGTGCCTCTGCTTACAGCCCACGAGGAAAAGTCACTATCAAGGAAGATAGAGCTGGGTAGACACGTAGAAGAGCTTAAGGATGACCACGTCAGGCAGTACCAAAAGCCTCCTTCTGCGGTTGACATTGTTATTGAGCTGATCTCCCCTCTGTCCGTTGCATACCCGGTCGTTCGGATTATCGAAGAGCACGTTGGCATTGATCATTCCGGCAATGTCGTAGAGACGATCAGTAATCCCGACTTCCGCTCTGCCATCGACATCGTTATAGCCCCCTCGTTGATAGCTGCAAGCGCCAGCGGGACAGATACAGGCACCACTGAGGCCGAAGAATCCCTAGTGGCTCTCTCAGTTAACAGCCAGCTTCTGCCCCCGCGATTGCTGGAGTTCCTGGCTGGAGATGGAACTTCATGGTTAGAACTAAGGGCTCTCCTTGCTAACAACGTGTTCCTATCTCGACTCGATTCTCACAGCGGTGAGTTCAGTGCTTACTTTGAAGAGGTGAGAACCGATGCGGAAGCGGCAGAGAAGCACCTCACCGAGGCAAACCTGCGTCTGGTGGTCAGCATAGCTAAGAAGCACATCGCGCGTGGTACTCCCTTCCTTGATCTTATCCAGGAGGGGAATATCGGCCTCATGCGGGCTATAGATAAGTTTCAGTATAGAAGAGGCTACAAGTTCAGTACCTACGCCACCTGGTGGATCAGGCAGGGCATAAGTCGATCCATAGCTGACCAATCGCGCACCATTCGCATTCCCGTACACATGGTAGAAACAATGAACAAGCTATCACGCACAACGCGGCAGCTGGTTCAGGAACTCGGACGCGAACCGAGCCGCGAAGAAGTCGGCGGCCGCCTGGATATGTCCCCGGAGAAGGTAGAGGAGTGCATGGCTTTGTTCTCCCATCAGCCGCTGTCGCTAGACACCCCCATCGGCGAGGACGCCGATAGACGTCTGGGCGACTTCGTTGAAGATCGCTCGAGTCTTGCACCAACTGAAGCCACTTCACAGCAGCTGCTCAAGGAACAGATGGACAGAGTGCTCAGTGAACTCACCGAGCGCGAGAAGAAGGTGCTGCAGCTTAGATTCGGACTTAGAGATGGATGTCCTCGAACTCTGGAAGAGGTGGGCAGAGAGTTCAATGTGACTCGAGAAAGAATACGACAGATCGAAGGCAAGGCTCTGCGCAAGTTACGTCATCCCTCCCGCAGTCGAAAACTCAAGGGCTACCTGGAGTGATTCGCTGGATGGTATGTCAAACATAGTACCCACATCTGCGGGCAGTTTGCCCTCCTGTCCGGCGTGAAAGACCGCGGAGATCAACAGAGATCGATCCAGAAGCGGGGTGAGGCCAGAGAGACCGGGTGATCCTTGAGAGGGGATCTTACAACACAGCGAAACGTTCGAAAGAGCCATGGCAGATTTTGAGAAACCCGTGCCATGACCGCAGCGCATCGTGGCCGATCCTGCAAAGGCTCAACGTTGTTGACACTCACCACAGTAGCTGCTACCTTTGCCTGACGGCGAGCGACCAGACGGTCTGGGAGTGTGAAATGGATAGAATAGATCTACTCATTAGAGATCTGAACGACGAGACCTGGGGGGTTCGGGAGAAGGCGATAGAGACTCTTGTTCGGACAGGAAAACCGGCGGTAGAACCTCTCATCGCGGCCTTGAATGACGATGCTCCGGCGATTCGAAGGGGGGCAGCAGAAATCCTTGGGAAGATAAAGGATGGCAGGGCGACGGAACCCCTCATTCGGGCGGTGGAGAACGAGACCGGCAGAGTTCGAGAGAAGGCAGCAGAGGCTCTCGGGATGATAGGAGACAGCAGGGCGGTAGGATCCCTCATTCAGGCATTGGAGGATGACACCTGGGTGGTCCGAGAGACGGCGATAGAGGCACTCTCCAGAATCGGGAAGCCGGCAGTTGCCCCCCTCGTCGAGGCCCTGGAGCATGAGGATGTCGGAGTTCGGACCGAGACAGCACGAGCACTTCGGGAGCTTGACTGGAGACCTAAGGACCCCTCACAGAAAGCCGCCTATTTGATCGCAAGGAAAGACTGGGATGAACTGGTAGGATTGGGAAGGCCGGCCGCAGGTCCACTGATCAAGGCTCTGAAGGACAGAGATCCTCGAGTTCGAAAGAAGGCGGCACGAACGCTCGGAGAGATAGGGGATGTCGCTGCAGTGGAGTCCCTCACTGAGTCCTTGCAGGATACGGAGGCCGTCGTTCGGGAAGCTGCGCAAGAGGCGCTGGACAAGATCAAGAAGACGACTTAGCCGTGAGTTGACCCGGAGATAGCAGTGGCCTCCCAAAACCGGGAGAGATCAGCCCATCTGAGTTGAGCAAGGCCGTCCTGTACCAGCGTGACGGGCGATTTGGTCGCAGGTGGTTTGCTGGGAGGAAACATATATGAGGGCAAAGTCAGCGACTGCTACTTTTCCGGCAGCGTGACCGGGAACATGGTGGTGGGTGGTTTGATGGGAGAGAACGCATATGACGGCACTATAAGCAACTGCTATTCCACCGGCAGCGTGACGGGCGATTTGGATGCTGGCGGTTTCGTGGGCGTCGATGATGGCAGACCTGTACGCAACTCCTTCTGGGATGTGGAGGCTTCTGGCATGGAAGTGAGTGCCGCCGGGACAGGCAAGAGCACGGCCGAAATGATGGACATTGCCACCTTCGCGAACACAGAGAGCGAAGGGCTCGATGAGCCCTGGGATATAGTCGCCGTCACCTCCGACGAGAAGAACCCAGCGCACGTCTGGAACACCGTTGATGGCCAGACCTATCCTTTGCTGAGATGGCAGCAGGTTCCGTAGCTCGGCTCGGGCATGCAGGGGTGGGTCGCCATCGTGATGCGTGGGAGGACAGAACCGCACAATAAGGTGGATCGTTGCTCTGCCTGACACCTTGACACGTCGGAATCTATCGAGAAGCCTATTGACAACTCAGGCAGGGTTGACGGAAAATGAGACACGGAGGGACGTCACATGAAGAGAATCGGCACCTTCCTGATCGCGGTAGTCCTGATTGCCGGGGTCACGGGGTGTCCTGACCCGGATCCTGATCCTGACTTCGTGGAAATCTGGGGTTGGTATGACCTGGATGCCATCAGAGAGGATCTCGACGGCAACTACGTTCTGATGATCAACCTCGATTCCACCACTGCCGGTTATCCCGAGCTAGCGGGACCAGCTGCGAATGACGGAAAGGGCTGGGAGCCGATCGGAAGTGTCGGACTCCTCAGTGTTAGGGTTGGGCGAACGGGAAAGAGTTGGACTTCCTCCCACGCTCATCCCTTCAGGGGCGCCTTCGACGGTCAGGGACATGAGATAAAGGACCTGTATGTCGACCGCCCTGGTGAGGATGGTGTGGGTCTTTTCGGCTGTGTCGGTGAGCAGGGGGTTATCCAGAACACTGGCGTGGTCAACGCTCACGTGACTGGAAGCAGTGGTGTTGGAGGTCTGGTGGGATGGAATAGAGGCGGCAGTGTGAGCAACTCCTACGCCACCGGCAGTGTGACTGGAGGTTCGTCTGCCGGTGGTCTGGTGGGAGTAAACGAAGGCACTGCGAGCAACTCCCTGTTCACGGGAAGCGTAACTGGCGACGATATTGCCGGAGGCCTGGTGGCTCTGAATTGGGGGGGCACTGTGACTGAGTCCCACTCCGCCGGTAGCGTGACTGGTGGTTCGTCTGTTGGTGGTCTGGTGGGATCCAACGGGGCGGTTATCAGCAACTCCTATTCCACAAGCAGCGTGACCGGCGACGATCTTGTTGGAGGCCTGGTGGCCCTGAATTGGGGGGGCACTGTGACCGAGTCCCATTCCACCGGCAGCGTGACTGGCGAGCAGTACGTTGGTGGACTGGTAGGATGTATCCAATATGGGTTTCAA
>PWRA01000096.1 GCA_003556385.1 Dehalococcoidia bacterium
CTGTACCGGGGTAGGGAACTCGCCCAGGGCTACATGAGGGAGCCTGTCTGCTAAGAGGGGATATTCTTTGAAGAGCGGCAGCATCTCTACTTCCCTGGATCACCTTGTGGCCGGAGTTGGACAGCCTTGCTTCTCCGATAGCCGGGCCTACATCTTAGCATTTGACGTCCTCGCTCTCAAACCGTGTTGCGGTCCGATGACACCGGGTTATTGCGCGGCGAGGCGTCAGCTGATCGTAGTGGACGGACTCTGCGGTCGCGGGCCGGCGGGTGGCGGGATCGATCAGCTCCCCGGGCGTTGTCCTGCCAGTTCTTCCTGTGCCCTGCGGTAATCGACCTTGAGTCGCTCCGCCTCGGCAGCGAGGCCCTCCCATTCCGCGGTCAACTGCTGCATCCTCTCCTTTAGCCCGGTGTATTCACGGTTGACGTTCACCACCTTCTGTGAGTCCTCGTAGTGCGCGGGGTCGGTCATCAGGGCCTCGATCTCCCTGATTCGATCGGTAGCGCGTGCCGACTCCTGCTCGATCTCTGCGATACGCCGGTTTACCGGCGTTATGGCGCGGTGATGCTCGTTTCGTAGACGGGCTTCGTCCGCCTTGCGTTGACGCTTCTCGGCGGCAGTGGCCGGACGGTCTGGCTGAGGCTGGCTGGGGCGGGGCTCCAGCATCCCTTTACCGCCGTCGGAGGCGGCGCTTTGCGCCAGGTAGTCGTCGTAGCCGCCCGGGTAGACGCGGATGCGGCCGTCCTTCACCTCGATGATCTTGTTGGCTATCTCCCGTATGAGTGTACGGTCGTGCGTTATAAAACACAGCGTGCCTTTGTAGGCATCCAACGCGTCGGTTAGAATCTCGCGGGACGGTATGTCCAGGTGATTGGTCGGCTCGTCGAGCAGAAGGAAGTTGGCCGGCCTGGTCAGCATCCGGGCGATGGCCACACGGGTCTTCTCTCCGCCGGAGAGTACGGATATAGGCTTGGTGACATCGTCGCCACTGAACAGAAATGCTCCCAGCAGCCCCCGCAAGCGCTGGTCCGTTTCGTCCGGTGCTACGCTCCGCAGTTCGTCGATGATGGAGTTCCGGGGGTTGAGAGACTCTATGTAATACTGCGCGAAGTATCCCGTGGTCACGTTATGGCCGAGTGTGCGCTGGCCGCTCTCAAAGGGCAGGACCCCGGCGAGCATGCGCAGGAGCGTCGTCTTCCCCGCCCCGTTTATGCCGACCAGGGCGGCACGGTCGCCGCGCTCCAGAGCCAGGTTCAAGTCACGGTATACGACATGCTGGCCGTAGGACTTGGCAACATGCTTCAGCTCGATCACCGCGCGGCCGCTTCGCGGCGGTTCCGCGAAGTTGAATCTTATCTTCTTCGTCGAGCGGGGCACTGTCACCCGCTCCATTTTCTCCAGCTGCTTGATGCGGCTCTGTACCTGTGAAGCCTTAGTGTTCTTGGCGCGAAAGCGCTCGATGAAGCGCATCTGGCGGCGGATCTGTTGTTCCTGCCGGCGGGCGGTTGCCTGCCGCGTCTCGATGTCTTTCTCCCGCGCCGTGATGTAGCCGTCGTAATCGCCGCGGAAGAAGACAACGCCGTCGTCTTCAATGCCGATGATCTTGCCGACCACGTTATTGAGGAAAGCGCGGTCATGAGACGTGAGGAGGATCGCGCCATGATAGCGTTTCAGGTGGGTCTCGAACCAGCGCTGTGTCTCCAGGTCGAGGTAGTTCGTCGGCTCGTCCAGCAGCAGGATGTCGGGATTGAGGAACAGGAGCCTGGCCAGTTCGATACGTGTTCGCCAGCCCCCGCTGAACTCGGACAACGCACGGCCGAAGTCCGACTCCGCGAAACCCAGCCCGGAGAGGACGATCTCCGCCTCGTGCTCGGAATCGTAGCCGCCCTTCGCCTCGTACAGGTGTTGCAGTTCGCCCAGTTCTCTGAGCAGACCGGCAATGGTTTCCTTGTCTTTTTCCTCGGCAAGGTCTGCCTGCACAGCCTGGATCTTACGGGTGAGCGCTCCCATGACATCGGAAGCTCCGGAAACGTATTCCAGCAGAGCCCGGCGCGACGACGGCTGGACATCCTGAGGGAGGTAGCCGACGGTGGTGCCGCGTCGCAGCGATACGGAACCGGTGTCCGGCGTGATGTTACCGGCGATGATCTCGAAGAGCGTAGTCTTTCCGGATCCGTTCCGCCCGATGACCGCGATGCGATCGCTCATGCCGACGGTGAAACTGACCCCGCCGAACAGCTCTTGTTCGTTATATGACTTGGATATCCCGGCGATATTGAGCATGTTGTTCCCTCGCGACCACAATTATAGTCGGAAAGGCGGGTGTGGCGAAAGCTGAGACCCGCAGCACGACACCTCTTACGACGGTGCAGCAGGGGCCGGGTTAACGAAGCGGGCTTTCGTTGCTGCTATCTGCCGGCGCCCGCTCAACCCGAGAGCCTTCGTAGCTCCTGTACCAGCCAGACCATCGCTTCGGTATCCCGCTTGCAGTATTCGAGCAGGTCTGCCCGTACCCTGGCATTTTCCCCTTCTGTCGCGTCACCATAGGCGATCTTCGCATACGCGACGCTGGCATCCATCCCGTCCCCGATACCCAGATCATCATAGCCCTTGCCCGTGACCGCCGCGAGGACCTTCTTGAGGGAAGCGGTATCCCCCTGTGAGGCATTGTAGTAATGGAAGCTGCTGAACGGCAAGAGCAGGTCGATCAGTCTTGAGAGTATGCCCTCCATCCAGTGCGCGTATTCTGGGAAGGCCTGGGTCAGCTCTCTCAAGACCGCCTCCTCAAAGCCGGCACTATAGGCGATGATGCTCCCGTCAGAACCGAGTAGCGCCTGTAGTTTGCGCAGAATCTGCGGCCTGGGGTCTTCTCTCCCCTCAGCCAGGAATGAGTGATGCACCGGTTCCGCTTCGGCGTGTTCCACAATATGCAGCGAAAACTGAAACGGCAGGTCCTGGTAAGGTCTCATGCCGTCATATACCGGTATCGCCGGCGCCATCGTCTCGAAGTCCAGATAGTGGAGAGGGTACCTCAGCTTATCGAGGAACACCCGTATCTCCTCCTTTTCGACGTGAGCGGCGCCTGTCGTGACGCATTCCTTCTGAATCTGTTGCTGCCTCGAGAGTGGAACATGGTCGGGAATATCGGTGATGCATACGATGCCCTGTTTGTACAGGGAGAACTGCGCGGTCTTGCCGCCCCGCAGATCGAAGATGCTGTTCTCAGGCAGGAAGTCCCAGCATTCGGCACGGAGCCCGCATTCGTATGGCCCCAGGCAGTGCTCCCCAATGGCGGTGTCGGGACACGTGTTGCCGGAGATGAGCTCGAGTAGTTCGAGGACTCGTTCCTCCATGTGGCGTCCTCTCTCCTCCACCAGGGCGGAGACATCTTCGAGGACGAAAAACTGCTGCGGGTCTATTGGGCCGTTCTTGACGTATTGCCTGTTGATGTAACCCAGTCTACAGCCCTCAATCGCCAACCCCGCTTTCTCACAACAGTATTTCTGAAAAGCCAGGTCCTCAATGTGCACGTCCTTGACCGACGTACTGGACTTTATCTCGATTATCTCCCACGCCCGTTCGTCCACCGGGTTCAGTATGTCTACTCTGGAGTAGGTCCTTCCGCTGAGGATACCCGCTTCGAAAAGAGGCCTTCTTCCGGCCAGGAGTCTTCTCGTTGCATGGATGTTCCCCATGAAGTCGTCATGTGGAACACCGATGCCGCCGGGAAACAGTTGCCTGGCATACGCGCCGACCAGGTGCCCCTGGTCGAATACATGCTGGGTGACCGTATCTACCCCGGGAATGCTCTGGGGCCTGTTCACCTGCATCCAGACCAGCCTGGGGCACTGGACTCCTGCCAGGTATTTGGATTTGGATAGTAGACGCGGCATCGTATTCTAGGTATGCCCGAAGTCGACATAATACGTTGTGCGTCGTGCTTCGGCTGTCGTAGTCATCGGTCGGGCATGTCTATATTATCTCAATTCGCATTGTCCGGCCACCCTGCTTGTGTTTCGCCTGCGGCCCTGGCGGGCAAAACCGGCCGGCCCCGCGCTCCGGGCCCGAAGCGCCGGCCGACCTTCCGGATTGCGGCCGGTCAGCCGGTCATGACAAACACCACCAGCAGACCCACGATGAGGCCTGCGATTGAGACATGGCTGTTTAGCCTGTTCGACTGAGGGATCAACTCATCGCTGGCTATATAGACCATAGCTCCGGCTGCGAACGCCAGTCCGCCGCCTATGAACAGTGGAGAGATCTGAAAGAACAATAATCCCAGCCCCGCGCCGAGCGGTGTCACCAGACCGATCAAGAGGGTGAGCAGGAGTACCCTGGCCACCGACAGCCCCCCGGCCCGCAGGATGCCGGCCGCAGCGATGCCTTCCGGGATGTTATGCAGTGCGATCGCAATGGCCACGTATAGCCCCAACTGCGGACTCGCCTCCACGCCTGCTCCGATCGCCAGGCCCTCGGGCAGGTTATGCAGGGCAAGACCAAAGAAAACCAGGTAGCCGACCCGCAGCATTTGTTTCTTGTAGGCCTGAGCATCGGGCATGTGCTCAAGCGTCAACTGGCTGTTTGTGGAGACATGGGCGTGCGGGATGAGCCGGTCCAGCGCATACATTATGGCGGCACCCAGCAAGAATCCCACCGAGGCGATCAGCACTGTACCAAGGTCCAGTGCCTCGGGCATGAGGTCGAAGAATGAAATGGCCAGCATTACTCCGGCGGCAAACCCTAACAGCCCCGAGAGTAGCCTGGGACCGGGTTTGCCGAACACCACGATTACTACCGCACCCAGGACGGTAGAGATTCCGGCCAGAAAGCTATACAGGAAGCTCTCCATGATACGGTCCTCCTTTCAGGATAATGCTCCAGCTTCCGCACTGGTCTACACTCAGTGTTCTGCTCCCTTACGGAGATTACACACATCGGCCACGTGACGGCTTCACACAACTCCCGGACTCCCTGGAAAGTAAGCCTGGCCTAACATCGCAGAGCAAAAAAATCATCAGGACTCGCGGTCCAGCACGCCCTCTATTACCCGCGCGTCCTGTCCCTCATCGACGTAGCGGTTGAACACCGCCGCCCAGTCCGGCCTGCCCGGATAACACTGCATGACCAGACTTATGAACTTCTCCAGGCGGTGGATGCTCTCACGGCTCAGGGCATGCTCCATAGCACAGGCATCGTGCTCGGCTACGGCGGAGTCTACCATCAGAATGTCGGTGAGGAAATCGAACAGCGCTTTGTGACGCCTGCAGACTTCATCGGCAAGGCGGGCGCCGTCAGGCGTCAGTTCCACGTCACCGTATCTCTCGTGGATCACCAGGCCGGCATCCGACAGCTTTCTCAGCGCCCAGCCCACGCTGGGCTTCTTGACGCCGACAGACTTGCTGAGCGCCGTCACCGTGGCCTTCCCGTCCCGCTTCTTCAGGACGGCTATGGCCTCCAGGTAGTCTTCCAGCGAAGGCGTCGGTCTATCGTCGGTGCTGCTCATCATACTCCAGATTTGCCCGTTTGTTAGAGACGTCTAACAAAGATAGCATGCCCGGTCAATTTGTGTCAAGATGACCGGGGCGATGAGGCGTGATATGCTGCACAGACGATCGCATAGTAACAGCAAGGCCGGTAAGGGAGGCCGTCCCCGTTGAAAAATGCCAATGAGTGCACTAGAATCCGGGCCGACGCTGCTATGCTAGAAATCAGTCGGCACGTGCGGGAGGACCTACAGGGTGGCGCTGACGTTATCGAGAGCGATAGTCTGTCCTGTGGCGGGTGCGTCTAGAAGATCATGTTGCCGGAAATCGTCGTCGCGTCCCTTCTACTTGTCTCTATGGCAGGTTTCTTCTCGGTTAACCTGCACAACATGCGGAAAGGCCGCCGTCGAGAGGTCGGGGTAGAGGCGGGCGCAGAGGTGCGGCACCCTCGTCTATCTACAGCTATGGTGGCAGCCGGCACGCTGCTCTACTTCGTGGTGGCGTTTGCCTATCTGGCTCTGGTGTTCTCCGGGTGGGAGTCCCTGCTAGATCGTGCTCGTTTTCCCATAACGCCCTATGTACAGGTTCCCGGTCTGGTGCTCTCCGCGGCGGGATACGGCATATTCATCTGGAGCGTGGTGGCGCGGGGCAAATATGCGGTATCCTGGGCGATGCCGGAGGACCAGAGACTGGTCACCTGGGGGCCGTACGCCTACGTGCGCCATCCTTCCTATGTGGCCTACTTCCTGATGTTTGCCGGCCTGTTCTTGTTGTGGCCCGGCGTGTTCACGGTTCTGCCCTGGGTGGGCATTCCCGGTTACATCCGCGCCACTTTCGAGGAAGAAAAGCTCCTGGTGCAGCGCTTCGGCGCAGACTACGTGGAGTATAAAAGGAAGGCAGGGCGGTTCTTGCCGAGATTTCGATAGCGGCTCTGGCTGGCATGATTATCGCCCGGGAACACCGGTATCGTCCGGCCCTCCTGCCAATGATGGCCGGGGCGTGCCAGACCGACCCGGCCTGAGAAACTGCCTTGCCCATGCCGGCCCGGCCTTGCCGGCGCCTAATCCATTGATTCAGGTAAGGGCGCGACTCTGTATTGCCATTCCGTAGGCATTCTTGGCATACTGCGAGACCATGCGCTGTGCGTTGAAGAACGGACCGTTTATGGCTATCGCCGAGCGCATCATCTCAAGGAACGCCACCGGTCTTGTATAGAAGGTGGGCAGTACCAGGTACTCCAGCTTTCTGTGGAGGGAGGCTGCTTCTGCCGCGGAATCGCTGGCCAGTTGCCAGCTGTCCCCGATGGACCATCCCGTAACGCCTTCCAGGTGGCCTTCGATCCACCATCCGTCGAGCACGCTCAGACTCGGCACTCCATTCAGCGCCGCCTTCATGCCGCTGGTACCGGAGGCTTCCTGGGGCTTGTGCGGTGTGTTGACCCATATATCCACACCGGAGCAAATGCGGTGGCCCAGCACCATGTCGTAGTCTTCGAGGTAAACTACAGGCACCTCGTCTCTGACGGCAGCGATGGCCTCAAACACGCGGCGTATGAGCGCTTTCCCGCCTTCATCGCGTGGGTGGGCCTTGCCCGCGTAGATGATCTGCAGCGGTCCCACCTGGCGGGCTATCCTCCGCAGGTGGTCCAGGTCGGAGAGAAGGAGGTCGGCTCTCTTGTAAGTCGAAGCCCGCCGGGCAAAACCGAGGGTCATCACCTGCGGGTCCAGTTCGACGCCGGAACGCAGTCTCACCTCATCCAGTAAGGCTCGTTTTGCTTCGCTGTGGGCGTGCCGGATCTCGTCGAGAGGGATGCCTATCGCGTATCTCAAGTAGAGGTTATCGGTGTGCCATTCGGGAATATACTTATCGTACAGGCGCTGGAAGGGCTCGGCTATCCAGGAACCGGCGTGCACCCCGTTGGTAATGGAGTTGATGGGATAGCTGGGGAACATGTCGCGAGAGATCTGTCCGTGGCGCATGGCTACCCCGTTCACGTATCGTGACAGGCAGAGAGCAAGGTAGGTCATGTTCAGTGTCTCGCCCATACAGCACTCGGTCAACAGCAGGGTATCGACCCTCTCCTCGCCCAGCACCCGTCGTGCCAGATCGAGCGGGAACTGATCATGCCCCGCGGGCACCGGTGTGTGCGTTGTGAACACACAGTGCCGGCGGATTTCGTCTTTCTGCGCCTCGGTAGGAGCGGCGCCTGTCTTGTGCGTGTACTCCTCAATCAGCGCCAGGGTCAACAGGGCGGAGTGGCCCTCGTTCATATGGTGTGACTGTATCTCTTTGTGGCCCATGGAGCGCAGCATGGCTATGCCCCCTATCCCCAGGACCACCTCCTGGCACAGGCGGTAGTGGTTATCACCGCCGTAAAGGTGGTCTGTAAGCGTGCGATCCCATTCGCTGTTCTCGGCAAGCGATGTGTCCAGGAAGTAGACCGGCACGATATGGCCTCCGAAGCCCCGTACATTGTATCGCCAGCCACGTATGTGCACAGTGCGTCCTTCTATCGTCACCCGCGCGCGTGGTTCTACAGATTCGAGCACCTCTTCGGGGGACCACTCGACAGGGCTCTCGGACTGGTTTCCGTGCTCGTCCAGGTGCTGGCGGAAATACCCCTTGCGGTACAGCAGGGTCATCCCGACTACGGGTATACCCAGGTCGGCGGATGCGCGGAGCGTGTCTCCCGCCAGGATGCCCAGCCCTCCGCTGTACGTAGGTATGCCGGCGTCTACGCCTACTTCCATTGAGAAGTAGGCGATCGTGGCCGGGCCAAACGATGCTGTGGATGCGTCTGACATAGGATCACCTCCTCTTCTGTGTCACCATGCTCGGGACACGCTCTTCCATCAAGAATGGGTACTGTTCACGCGCCCTCGTCATCAACCAGGAAGCCAGGTTCGCCGGCACCCTCCGCCGGAGCTGGCCCATGCCCGGCTACAGGGGCGAAGTGTAACACAACCTGACCCTCAGCGCACCATGCGCCCGCGCCTTCACTTGGCTTTCATATTGCGATCGCGCCACCTGGTATGCTGGAGACACCTGTGGGGCAGGGCCAGGGGCCGCCATGCCCCCGGCCACTGAAGCAGAAAAGAAGTACCCCAAGCAACCTCGCACTCCTTGGATTCCTCCCCTCCTCCTTTCGACTATCGCCTACTCAGGGTCGGTTCCTCGTCCACCAACTGCTCGGCTACTCGGGGTACTTTCATATAATATCACACCAGCGGCCGGCTTGTCAAATTTTCTTCGCGAACACTGCAGATCGGTTGCGCCAGCCATGTCCGGGAAAATTTGCGGCCCGCAGGGTATGCGCGGTTCGTAGACCCTGTGCCCGATTCCATTGACAGAAGATAACCCGCTGGCCCATAATCCCACTCAGACTGATTAACACTGGGAGGACCGATGAATCTGAAACAAGTGCTGGAAAGAACCGCGAGCGCGACGCCGGAGAATACCGCTATCGTCCTCGGCTCACGGAGGGTTAGCTACCGGGAATTCGATGAGAATTCCAACAGGATAGCCAACGCGCTCATAGGGCTCGGCGTAAAGAAGGGCGATCACGTCGGTATTCTGCTGGGGCGTACTCCTGAGTGGCTCATCAATTGTTTTGGTGTCCTCAAAGCGGGAGGCGCCTCCGTGCTCCTCGATGCCAGGTCCAAGCCCCCCGAGCTCGAACCTCAACTGCGCGAATCTCACTGCACGGCCCTCATCACCGAAGAGAGATTCTCTCCTCTCGTGGCTTCGGTCCGGCCCGGCGTCCCGCTACTGAAGCACGTTCTTGAAGTCGACACCGAAGCGTACAAAGGGCTGCTGGCCGGCAGTTCGCCTTCGTCCCCGTCCGTCGAAATAGCGGATGAGGACGAAGCTATCATATTCTATACACTGGGCGTACTGGGGAAGAACAAGGGCGTGGTCCACACCCATTCGTCGTTCACATCAGCATTGGATGCCCTGGTACCCAGAATGGCGCTGGAGACAGACGACGTTGTGCTGGGATTGCTCCCGTTCAACTACCTGCTCGGATTTGGCGTCGTTGTGCTCGGCCCCATTGCGAAGGGCGCCACCATGGTCATTCTGCCCCATTTTAGTATGAAGAACGTCCTCGAGACTGTCGAGCGGGAAAAGGCAACCATGCTCATAGGCGTCCCGGCCAGTTTCAATGGCCTGGCCATAGTCGACGACGATACCCTGAAGAGCTATGACCTCAGTTCGTTGAAGGCGGTGCTGTCGGCCGGGGCAAAGTCATCAGCTTATCTGCTGGAGACTCTTGAGAACAGGTTGGACCTGACTGCCATGGAGATATACGGTCTCACGGAGCTGATAATCGTCACCATGGGTGGGGTCCATGACCGCAGATTGGGCACCGTCGGGAGGCCCGTGGCCGAGCTCCGGGTGCTGGACAAGTACGGCCGCGAGGTACCGCGAGGGGAAGTCGGAGAGGCGGTCGCCAGGGCGCCCTTCATGATGAAGGAGTACTACGACTCGCCGGAACTAACCGCACAGGTTATCAGGGACGGCTGGTTCCATACCGGCGACCTGGTCAGGATGGATGAAGAGGGATATGTGGAGTGGTTAGAAAAGATGTCGTCCATCATAGTGCCCTCGGGCGGAGTTAAGATACTGCCTGAGGTAGTCGAGGAGGTCCTTCTGTCCCATCCCGCGGTCGCCGCAACGGCCTATGTCGGCGTCATCGATGAGTACAGAGGACAGATACCGACCGCCTTTATAGTGCTTAAGGAAGGTCAGACGGCCACGGTGGACGAAATACGCGATTTCTGCCGGCAGAGCGTGACTGACTACAAGGTACCCAAGCAGATCAGGTTCGTGGACAGCCTCCCCCGGACCGGTTCAGGCGCGATAGACCGCAAGCTGCTCAGCGCGACCAGGGAAACCTCTCAATAGGAAGACCGACGATCCCGGCAGGGATGGGTTGTGCCGCCCGTCACCGTGCCCGGGGATACATCGCCTGCCTGGTGGTAGGGCCTGTCGCCACTGCGATCAGTGGACTCCGGCCGGCCGCCGGAAGTATCTCAGCCTTCGCCCGGTAGGTGTTCCATGCCGTGTTTCCTGGCTTCCCTGCGCATCAGCCTGAGCAGCTCGTTATCTATCTCAGGGCTCAGAGGTGGAGGAGCGTGACTGCGCAGTATCCTGTCTGCTTCTCTGTGTGCCCTCTGTGCAGCGTCGGCGCCTCCCTCGTCGGCCCGGGTATTCAGGCTATCTCTGTCTATGACGCTTCCCGGGTAGAAGAACTCCTTCCTGAACCACCTCATGGTGGTCTGAGAGGTGAGGAAGCCGCTGCCGGTGTGGATGCCGCTCCGAAGCAGGTCTTCTGCGAGAGGCCTGCTGCGGTGATCGATCCCCGCGATCAGTCTCCTTACCATGCCGCAGGTCTCGTTGTCGATAACGAGCTTTTCCAGGCTCTGGCAGCTTTCGAAGGCGAGCATGCCCGGCCCGGACACCAGGTTCGTTCCACACAGGCCCGCCAGCGTTGCCCCGATGCCGGTTTCGAGTCCGGCCTGGGCATCGGGCTGCTTGGCATCGCTGAGCGCCATATACGCTTGGGTAGGAAGGCCCAGGTACCTGCCGATCTGGCTGCAGGCGCCGCACATCATCATGGCCTCAACTGCGCCCGTAGCTGTGGTGCCTGTGCGCATGTCAAGAACTGCCGGCGAGCCGCCATAGACCACCGGTGCGCCGGGTTGGGCCAGTTGACCGATCACTATGCCGCTCAGAGTCTCCGCGGTGTGTTGTACCAGGGAACCGGCCAGGGTGATGGGAGCCGAAGCGCCCGCGAGCGGCGCCGGGATGATCTCCACCGGTATGTGTGCCCGGGCGCAGTGGATGATGTCATGGCACGCCAGGTTGCTCCACTTGAGCGGGGGAGAGGGGCAGATCGAGAAGAGGGCCATCGGTTTTTCCTTCAGAGCCCGGGCACTGCCGCGAACGGCCGCGAGCATTTCCTGCATGACGCCCAGGCCTTCCGGGTCGAAGGTCCCGGTGACCACTGGCTTTGTGGAGTTTCGAAGTACCAGAAAGAGACGGTAGCGGTCGGCAACGGCGGCAGGGACATCGGCGGGGATCATGGCAGTGCTCTGGGCATCCATATGGGTGAGTGCATCTGCTACCACCGCCAAGTCGATGAGGTCCTGTGTCTCCGGTCGCCGGATGGTCCTCAGTTTGTAGTCGAATGTGTAGGGGGCCGAGGAACCGGGGTCGAAGTACACCCGGTCGGTTTGAGGGCCCAGGGTGATGACCGACTCGTCGCCACCGTCGCGGTCGTAGAGCTTGACCGAAGAAGGAGCCGTGTTGAGGCCTTCCTCTACCAGGCTGCGGGTGATAGAGATAACGGCTCCCCTTTCGTCTCGCCGCAGAACCTTCATCCCGGCGTCTTCGAGTAGCTGTGTGACCTCCTTGTTCTCTACGAAAACGCCCGATCTTTCCAGTACCTCCAGGGACTCATCGATTATCTGCTCCATGAGGCTGTGCTCCAGGAGTTCCAGACAAGGAGTTCGTCTGTTCTGTGACATCTCAACTCCTTTGGCTACGAACGTACAGGTTCTCGCCCCCGAGCACCGTTCTCAGGGCCTCTAGGTCCTTGATCTCCTCAGCCGGGCAGAGCATATAGTCTCTATCTATGACCACGAAGTCCGCCAGTTTGCCAGCTTCAATGGAGCCTCTTGTGTGTTCCTCGAACTGGGCATAGGCAGCCCATATCGTGTAAGACCTGAGCGCTTCTTCTCTGGTCAGGCACTCCTCCGGATACCAGCCTCCCGGGGGTTGTCCGTCACGGTCCACCCTGGTCACTGCCGCATACAGGTTATGATACGGGTTGACCAGTTCCACAGGTGAATCTGTGCCGTTCGCAACTATGCAACCCGATTCCAGGAATTTGCGGAAGGCGTTCACCCCCTTCAGGCGCTGTGATCCATGTCCCAGGCGGGTCTCCGCCATCTTCCAGTCGGAGGTTGCGAACACGGTTTGCATGGAGGGCAATACCCCCAGCCGGGCAAACCGTGGAATGTCCTCCAGAGCCACGACCTCCGCGTGTTCGATGCAATACCTGTGGTCGGTGGCGGGCTCTTCTGTGAGGACCCTTTCGTAGGCGTTGAGCGCCTGTCTGACTGCGGCATCGCCCAGGGCGTGCGTGTTCACCTGGAAGCCTGCCCTGCGTGCCTCCTTGACCAGACCGTATAGGTCCTCATCCGTGTACCGTGGGTTTCCGAAATGGCCCGGCCGGTCACTGTACTCCTCCAGCAGCCAGGCACTCCCGCCTCCCAGCGAACCATCCGCCATCAACTTGACGGAACGTATTGTATAGCGATTATCGTAGAGGCCCTCCCGCTCACCCGCGGGCAGTCCGTAGAAAAGCTCCGCCGCTGTTTCTGGTGAGCACATCTGGTATATTCTCATCTTTAACTCACCGGAGCTGTAGAGAGACTTCACCTCGTTCACCATCGCCGGGTCGTAGCGGTAAGCGGCGTCGCGGACGCCGGTAATGCCGTAGGAAAGCAGGTGCTCCTGAGCCAGCTTGAGAGCAACTGTCTTCTCGCTCTCAGTGGGTTCCGGAACGTGTCTCGTGACATAGTCTATTGCTGTATCTACGAGTACGCCGGTGGGACTACCATCATGGTCCCTGATTATCTCGCCTCCCGGCGGATCCGGTGTGTCGGCCGTAATCCCCGCCAGTTCCAGCGCCCTGGAGTTAACCCATGTAACATGACCGCACACACGCGCGAGGACCACCGGGACGTCGGGCGCGATCGCATCCAATTCCTCTTTGGTTGGCAGCACAGGCGGGTCCCACTCCAGCTGGCTCCAACCCCATCCCTGTATCCATCCTCCGCGCTCGCTCCTGTTATACGCCTCGGCCACATCGTCCAGAATGCCCTGTTTCGGCTTCAGGAAGGCGTCCAGCCGCATAAGCGATAGGCCTATGGCCTGGAAATGCAGATGGGAGTCGATTAAGCCGGGTAACACCGTCTGCCCTTGGAGGTCGATTGTCACCGTCTGTTCACCCGCGAACGCTCGCGCGCCCTCGTCGGAGCCTGCGAAGATGAATCTACCGTCCCGTACGGCCAGAGCGGAAGCTACAGAGAAAGCGGGATCCACCGTGTAGATTCTGCCGTTACAATACACCGACTCGGCAGTGCCGTCCTTCCGATGTTTCATACCGTTTGACACCTCCGATCGGCGCTCCGGGTGCCTATCCCCCGGACATCGAGCACGGAATGCCGGGTCTACCGGTCTTCCGTCGTCACACCGGGGCATCGCCGTCCTCTCCGTTACGGCTAATGGTGCAGTCAGCTGAGGACTTCCCGGGAGCTGTCCAGACCGACATTCCTTCTTTCCAGATAGTCCACGATGTAGGCGAAGTTGCTCTCGTCCATGCCGATCAGCTCGGGAGGCACTATGCCGGCATCCGTGACCCTGCCCTCCAGCACGAGATTGGCAACCGCGGTGCAGGTATAACCGGTGGTGCGGGCCATGGACGACAGCCCGGTGACGCTGTCAAACCGGTCAAGCAGATCGTATGTATACCTCACTGCTCTCTCGTCTTCGCTGCCCTCGATGACGATTCTCATCAATGTGTACTCCTCCTCACCCTCACTCAGGTCCCAGTGGCGAAACAGCAGTCGCGAGGTCACCTTGATCGGTGCTATGCTCTTTCCGTTCACGTCCATCGGCTCGCTACTGAAGAACCCGGTCTCCCGCAACACCCTGATGTACTCGCTATGCCCGGGATAGCGCAGGGTCTTCTCCTTCATATTCGGTACGCGCACTGTTTGCAGCAGTGTAGTCAAACCGTCGGTATTGAACGCCTCCAGCGTCCCTATGTCGTCGAACTCAAGATACTCGAGGTCGGAAAGCGCCGGCTTAACAACTACCTGACCGTGTTCCACAATTCGCGCCGGACGCGTATACTCCTCGATGACGTCCACGGGAGAAAAAGGTGCTTTGTACTGGTATGGCCACCTGCGGACCCTGGGCAGGCCTCCCACGTAGCAGGCGAAACTGTCGACCTGCATCTGCCGGTAGCGGCTTCCCAGTATGATGTTGCTGAGCCCGGGCGCGACCCCGCAGTGGACCACAGCCGGCACACCACTTTCCCTGGCGAGCCCGCCAAGCTCGAACGGGTCTTCAGCAAAGAACGAAATGTCGACAACTGCCCTGCCGAGCTGGATTATGCTTTTCAGGACGCCGAACCCGATATGACCCGGCAGGGCGTTGATAACGAGGTCGGCGTCTCCAACCAGTTTGGCGAGGGCTGCGGGCTTCGTAGCGTCTTCGTTGATCAGCTTGACCGGGGCGCCTTTAAGCTGTTCAGCGGCACTGCGATCCATGTCGACCACAGTAACCTCATGCTGCCCGGAAAGGTCCAACGCGATGGCCTTGCCGACCCTACCGAAACCGAGGACAACTGTTCTTCTGGCGGTTCTCATATCGTCAGCAGTCCGGCTCTTCCAGAGTCTTCAGTCGGCCGGGCCTCACGAAAACACCCGGCCCGATAGGCCGGTATTATATTATGCCCGGCGCCCCTGCGCCAGTCTCCTCAACCCGGCGCCTCCAGTGTGTCACGGTTTACATTAGTCAAGGAAAGTTGTATTATATACTTTAACTTGACATGTTGTTGTCGAAGGCTGGCACGTGGACAGAAACAGTAGTATCACTAGCATAACGGGGCTGATGAACAGCCTGATGCTTTCCGCCAAAGGCCGGGAGCCCTACCCGTGGCTTCAGCTTAAGCTGACCAGGGAGCAGTTGCGCGTCATGTTCCTGCTCTCGTTCAAGGGAACGAGTTCGCCGGGCGAGGTCGCAGCGGCCTTCGGGGTACCCAGGGCTAATGTTACCAGCACCATCAACCGGCTGGTAGAAAAGGGGCTGGTGAGCCGTCGGGAAAACCCGGTCGACCGGCGCAGCTACATACTGTCCCTGACCGACGCAGGCCACGAACAGGTAGAGCAGCTGCGGGCGATGGGCGCCGCCAGAATCAAGGAAGTGCTGGAGAGGATGCCAGACGGGGCCCTGGTTTCTTTGCAGACCGGCCTGCAGGCGCTCGTAGAGGCTCTCAAAGACGGAGGAGAAGTCGATGGATGCAATCGAAGCCAGTAACCTGGTGAAGAAGTTCGGTGAACTCGAGGCGGTGAGGGGAGTTTCCTTCACCGTATGGGAGGGAGAGATATTCGGCTTTCTCGGACCCAACGGGGCCGGTAAGACAACGGCCATAAACATGCTGTGCACCCTGTTGCGGCCTACGGCCGGCGAGGCGAAGGTCAACGGCTATGACGTAGTCAAGGAATGCAACAAGGTGCGGCAGTCTATCGGACTGATCTTCCAGGAACCGACGCTGGACGATTACCTGACGGCGGAGCAGAACCTTCGTTTCCACGGCTACGCTTATGGCGTCCCGAAGAACACCCTGGAGCCGCGCTTAAGAGAACTGATGGAGATGGTGGAGCTGTGGGACAGACGCAAAGCGAAGATAAGGACATACTCCGGCGGTATGAAGCGCCGGCTGGAGATAGCCCGCGGCCTCCTGCATCGCCCGAAGGTGCTCTTCCTGGACGAGCCTACCCTGGGTCTGGATCCCCAGACGCGCCGCCGCATCTGGGACTATATTCACGACCTGCGGCAGAGAGAGAATCTAACCATCTTCATGACCACCCACTATATGGACGAGGCCGAAAACTGCGACCGTGTCGCCATCATAGACTACGGCCAGATCGTGGTGATGGATACTGTGGCAAGACTGAAAGATGGCGTGGGTGGCGACGTCATCTCGGTAAAGACGGATGACAATGAGGAGGCGGCCCGCCTGCTGCAGAAGCAGTATGAGCTCGATTCGAGCATCGGAAACGGTGTCATCAGTTTTACGGTGCCCCACGGCGAGGAGTTCCTGCCCGGCTTCGTTTCCCGCTTCCCGGTGCGGTTGCTTTCCGTCAGCCTGACGCGGCCCACCCTGGAGGATGTCTTCTTGAAGTTCACCGGACGCAGTATCAGGGAGCAGCAGGCGGACCCGATGCATGAGATGAAACAAATGGTCAGAATGAGCTCACGCCGTAGATAATGAGCAACTTCTTTCGTTCGGTCCGGGTGATAGCCCACCGTGAGTTTCTGCGTTTTATCCACGACAGGCCGCGGATGATTTCCTCTTTCTCGATGCCGCTTGTGTTCCTGGTGATCTTCGGCGCAGGCTTCGGCAGGCTCATCGGGCAGATGATGCCCGGCGTCGACTATATCCAGTTCATGTACCCCGGAATCCTGGCCATGCCCATACTCATGACATCGGTCATGTCCGGGGTGTCCATTGTGTGGGACAGGGAGTTCGGTTTCCTCAAAGAGGTATTGGTCTCTCCTCTGAACCGCAGCGGTGTACTGGCCGGCAAGGCTGCCGGTGCCGGCATCATCGCCCTGATGCAGGGGGCCATAATGCTGGCACTGGCGCCGATTCTCAATGTCCCCATCGGGTTCCGGACGGTGCTGGCACTCATACCGCTTCTCCTGATACTCTCCTTCTCCCTTTCCGCGCTGGGGTTGCTCATCGGCGCCCGCATGCGCTCGCAGCAGGGATTTCAGCTGCTGATGCAGCTGGTCATCTTCCCCATGTTGTTTCTCTCCGGCATCTTCTTCCCCGTCGCTCAGGTGGCCAGATGGCTGGAGGTGCTCTCCAAACTGAACCCGGTGACCTACGGAATAGATGCCGTACGCCAGACCTTCCTGGGTGCCGAGGTGGCCGGGGTTACCATATTCGGCCACACCATGGGAGCTCCGGAGTCGGCCGCCGTGGTGGCCGTGGTTGGGGTGGTGTTTTTGACCGGCGCTATCTGGTCCTTCAACAGGCAGGAGTGAGCGGGAACGCGGCCGCCGGTTCTGGATTACCGGGCACGAGTTGCGATAGCTTCGTGACGGCGGCACAGGCCATTGTATTGCCTTCCCATCTGTGATAACCTTGGTTAATAATCCATCGTCTGAGCCGGAAGCGGAATATGGCCGACCGTCTCATTTCTTCGCAAGCAGCAGGGAGGCGTTCCAGCCTCCTCGCTAGACGCGTGCTTGTAAACGTCCCTTCGAAGCTGTTCAAGGCAATACCTCGCTCCTGGTATGAGGGATTGGTCAAGGGAGTGGAGAGCCAGGGCAGCAGGCGCGGACCCCTGGGCAGCCTGATCTACCGCACGTTCTTCCGGAGAATAACCAAGAAGGAGGTGCCGCTCTGTGGCCTCAAACCCGGAGACCGGGTCATCCAGATCGGCGTCGGCTCGCTTCCACAGACCGTCCTCTACCTGGCTGAACTGGGAGCCAGTGTGGAAGCGCTGGATAACGATCCGGAGGCGGTGGCGAACGCCACCCGTATGTTAGACAGGTTCAGTGTTGATGGCCGGGTGTCGGTCAGGCAGGCCGACGGCCTGAAGACGGACTGTAACGCCGCCGATGCCGTGTGGATCTCCTTCGTTGTTCATCCCAAGGAGGAGGTACTGAAGAGGGCGTTTGCTTCGTTGAAAGAAGGGGGGAGGCTGGTTTACCGCAATCCTGTCGGTCTGCTTGCCTACATAATACCCGAACCGCGAATAGAACCCGATATTATCGCGCCCCTCTTCCCTGCTAAGAGGATCAGGTACTTCCCGGGAATGGAGACGGTGGTAATCACAAAGGCCCATGATGCGGCCATCCCTGCCGGAGCCGCGGCCCCGCCTGGCCCGTTGGCCGGTGCTTCCGACAGATGAACGGTTAGTCTACATAGGGAGTCACTCGGCCCGTATCCGCCGGCGAATAGCGTGTCCTGCTAACCCCGGGGTTGCGCGTTGTCCGGCGGTGCCCGGCGCGTCTCCCGGTGAAGCCCGTTCAGGCCCGGACGAGAGCATCGCTCAGGCCCCGGTGCGCTTGTCGGTTGCCTGGATACTCTGCGATATCGCGCGTCGGCGCCTCCAGTAGTTAAACCCGGAGATACCCGGCAGGAGAAGACTGTAGATGACCAGGGGTACCGGCTCTCCCATCAGCAGAGCCACCAGCCACAGAGGCCCAAACATGACCAGGCCCGCTACCGTGATCTTGTGCAGAAGGTAGAACGCGCCGCTGGCAACCGCCGTAATGAGCATGGCCCAGGGTATCAGGGCGAAGAACACCCCCACCGTCGTTGCCTGGCCGCCGCCACCCCGGAAACCGATGTAGACCGGCCAGCAATGACCGGCCACCGCTGCCACGCCGCATAGTAGAACTGCCGGGTCTGTAGGCTCGAGACCCAGACTCCGCGCAAGCCAGATCGCCAGGTACCCCTTACCTATGTCGGCCGCGGCGACAGCCGCCGCAGCGGGGCGACCCAGGTGCCGGTCAACATTGAGTGTACCTGTGTGGCCGTCCCCGCAGTCCCTGATGTCTATCCCTCTGAGCGCTCGACCGGCGATGTACGCGGATGGAATGGCGCCCAGTAGATAGCCAACCGGGACCACCAGAATGCGAAGGGCGATCTCCATGCTCCCTGCGCGCTGCCTCCTGTCGTTTGAACTCTATGCTCTGCTCAATCTGTATCTAAGGTTCGCCCCGGACTGCGCCTCCCGTTGCGATCCAGGACACTGAGCACAGGTGGCTGGCCGGACAGCGCCTGCGGGCAGGCCATATTGCTGTCCCTGAAAACTGGCTCGTCTCCGCTCAAGATGGTCGGCTCTTCGCCTATCAGACATCATCAGGCGCCGCCCCAACGCAATCCGTCCGTAAACCCGGAATGGACCCATGGGTGACCCAACTATGACTCGCCGGACTTCCTGTAGGCCACATAGTAGTCGGCCTCCAGCATCACTCCATCCCTGAAGAAGTGGTGTGTGAAGTAGATATTGCCTTCTTTGTCCAGGGAGGGCTCGGCGGCAAACTGGGAGATGATCAGCTCCGGCTCCTGCCATTCGCCCTCTATCTTCCTGGACCTGAAGATGGCCGGTGTGCCCAGATAGGTTCTTGTGAACCACAGCTCACTGCCGTCCTGGGTGATGAACGGCCAGCCCTCATTCTCCGGCGTGTTTACGGCCTCGACGTTCTCGGGCTCTTGCCAGACGCCGTCTACCTTCCTGGTCACCCAGATGTCGAGTTGTCCTTTGCCTCCACCCCTGTCGGAATGGAAATACATCTCCTTGCCGTCGGCGGTAATATGCAACTCGCCTACCTGATAGTCAACGTTCAGCGTCTCGCCGGCGTTCGTCCAGTTCGTCCAGCGCCCGTCGCTGAACTCGGCGGTCCACATGTCCACTCCCCGGCAATTGCCCTCGCGCGCCGAGCAGAACCACATCTCATCGTCCTGTACGAAGAGGCAGCCATCCAGCGCCAGATGGCACGGATCCTGCAACCACACTCTCTGCGGCTGTTGCCACTCACCGTCGATTTTGTTCGACACGTAGATGCCGGTGACGCCGTCGAGAATCTGCTTCTCCGGAGGCACCGTAACGTCGGGAGTGAACCAGATGTAGAATGTGTTACCGTCGGGCGTGATGAATCCGGAGTCTTCCGCGCCGGCGGTGTTGATGGGGTAGGGCATGGGGATGGGTTCCTCGTATTTGTCCGAATGCAGTATCGGGGGGTGGGCGTCGGTTTCCGGCGTAATCTTCACCTGTCCCGCAGGTATCTTGCTTTCGCGGTCGATATCGAGATACTCGCACTCCTCCGCCGGGCAGCCCGGTGCCATCACAAGCGCAGCTATCAGGACCAGTGCCAGTACGCCGACGATGATTCTCACCATGTTGACCTCCCGTTTGAGTATCGTTCTACAGGTCGACAGCGAGAGCGCTGTGTTCCTCGCGCCACGGTCTGGCGGACGGTAGACTGCGGCATTCTACACCTTCGTTGGCCGTTCCACAATGCCACGGGCCGGCTCTGCCGTATGAGGGGGCCTGTGCCACCCGACGTTTGCCGGGTTCATCCATGTCAGTAATAGATAGTGGGAGGCAAGAGGATCGTGTATGGCAAAAAGATGAGCCCCAAGCAACCTCGCTTTCTTCGGCTTCCTCCCCTGCTCCTTTCGACTTAAGCCTACCCTTCGGCTTACGCCTAATTATCGGCTATCGTCTACTCTGAGTCGGTTCTTCGTCCACCAACCGATTGTTCGGCTACTTGGGGCAGTTCTTACTTTAGCACATCTGCCGACCCCTTGTCAAGTTTTGCTCGTCAGCCGTCAGCCTGCATGCCGGGGACATGATGCCCATCTTACCGGTATTGATCGGTATTGTGACTGGGGTATAATGGGGGTGCCGCGTATGGTTGTGCGCCCGGTCCGCGGAGTTGGCGACGCCGGTACGGAGCTCCACATCGCGGCAGAAGGAGGTTACCGCTAATGTCCAAAGTAGCAATCGGGGCACGTACGCTTCTGTATCCGCTTCCCGCTGTGCTTGTAGGGGCCGATGTCGACGGGAAGCCGAACTTCTCTACCTACGCCTGGTGCGGGATCGCCGGTAGCAAACCACCCATGCTGACGGTCGCGTTCCAGCGTAAGCGTCACACCTTCAAGGGGGTGAAGCAAAACGGGACATACTCCGTGAACATCCCCTCTGCGGAACTGGTAAGGGAGACCGACTACTGCGGGCTTGTCTCGGGGCGCGATACTGATAAGGTCGCCGACTGTAAGTTCAGCGTGTTCTACGGGAAGCTCGCCAATGCGCCGCTTATCAGCGAGTGTCCCGTGAATATCGAATGCTCGGTGGTGCATGTATTGGACGTGGGCAGCCATGACCTTGTCGTGGGACGAATCGAGGAAGTCCATGCCACCGAATCATGCCTGACCGACGGCAGGCCGGACGCAGTCAAGATGGATCCTTTCCTGTGGGCTATGCCGCCCGTGAATCGTTATTGCCGGTTCGGGGAGCCCATTGGCGAGGCGTTCAGAGTCGGGGAGCAGCTGAAGGCGAAGGGGAAGGGGAAGGGGAAGGCGGAGCCATAGCCATAGCCGTAGCGTTGACTACGCGTATTCTATGTCCGCCTCCTCCGTGAGTTCCTCGATCAGGGCAAACATGGCTTCCTGCTGTTTTTCCTGCTTCAACTCCATGATCAGGTAATCCTTTATCTGTTCGAAAGGCGGAAGCTGTTCTTCCGGAACGACTTGCCTGTAGTAGTCATATCGTTCCTCAACCTCTTCCGTGGTAGGCTCGGGGACCTCTACCGCATCCTCCAGGAACTCCTGGATCGCCAGCTGCTTCCCGAAATCCTTCAGCTGTTCATCGTAGCAAAGCCCCTTCTCCTCCAGTTCTCGGCGGAAATCTTCCAGCGGCGTTGGCATCATGAGTTCCAGTTGTTCTTCTGCCTCTGCCCTGGTGAGAGGCATATAGCCTGCCAGCTCGGCGGCCTGCTGTAAGACTTCCTGCGTTATCAGGTCTTCCAGAGCAGCGTCATCTTCCGGTGTCTCCATTCCGTAGGCATCATATACCGCCTGCAGTGCTGTCACGTCCTTCTGCATTATCTCCACGCCATTCACCGTGGCGAGAACAGTATCAGGCGTTACCTCGTCGTTAACCTGTAGCGCCCCGTCATCCGCCGCAACGACTAGCACCAGTGCCGATGTCAGGATTGCCACCGCCACTATGATTGCTACACCCCTTCCTTGCTTGAGTTTCGAGATCATACTACGTCACCCCCTTACTCAGTCGACGTCCCCTTTTCCCCTCAGGGTTGCTGAAGGACAGTATCGATAGTGTAAATTCTAGCAGCTATAAGACCCATAGGCAAAAATCGCTTCCCGGTCCAGCCGGTGATGGACGGACGCGTTGCGGTCTTCCGCATGAACCCGGCGGGACTGGCCGGGGACGTGCCCGACAGCGGAGTGCCCGGGCATTATGAGGAGGCGAAGCATTTCCAGTAAGGAGCGAATGCCGACCTGACGGCCTGCACTATCTGTCTTGTTTCGGACGCTGCATAGTCCCTCGTGTGTCCTGCGGGCAACGGATATGGCTCTGTTAAGTCCGGCTCTATTCCCGTCAGGCCGCAGATCGAGGCGAGCCATCCTCTGGGAAACAGGGCCCCCGCGGGGTCGTACCCGGAGCCGGCAAATGCCACGACTCTGCCCCCGCATACTTTGTCGGCGGTGACCCGCACGCGGGCCGCGATCATATGTATTCCCCGCAAGGTCAAGCCCATTCTTGTTATCTGGTCCATGAAGTGGGGATCGCTGCCGTCCACCATTATTATCGTCTGCGGCTCGAAATCTTCTGCCAGCGGTGTGAATACGTTGTCCAGGACGTATTGATAGGCCAGGTCGCCCGTGCCCGGCAACAGCGGGATATTCACGGAGTAGCCCAGTCCCTCGCCTTCGCCCATAGGGTTCCCGTACCCCGGCCCGGGGTAGAGGGTACCGGGGTCCTGGTGAATCGAGATGAACAGCACCCGGGGGTCACGGGCAAAGATCCCGTAGATACCATCCCCGGCGTGGGCATCGGTGTCCAGGATCAATATGCGCTGCAGCCCATGGTTCTGCAACAGGTTCTCCGCGCAGATTCCGACATCGCTGAAGATACCGAATCCCTTTTCGTAAGACCTGCCCGCATGCTGTACGCCTCCCCCGATAACCACTGCTGTGCCGAAAGCCCCCGACTGCACCAGTTCACCTGCCAGCTTGCCGGCCCCGGCCAGCAAGCGCGCCGCCCTCACCACTCCCGGCGAGAGCGGCGTGTCATGCGGGTCACGGGACTCGCACCTTTCCACCCGCCGGATATATTCATCGGTGTGCACCAGTTTGAGATCGGCTTCCGTGGCATATCCGGGCTCGATCACTTCAAACTCAGGGCGGTCGGCGGCTTTCTCTCTGAACAGGGCCATGAAGCTTTCGTACCTCTCACCTGTGAGCACGTGCCCCAGGTCGTACTCCTGCATTCCTGGGCTATAGACTATGGCCGTGCGCATCGTCGAGTTCCCGGGGTTGTGTCCGCCCTCCCCTGGAGCATATCCTCAGGTCCTGACCGGTGGTGACAGGTTAGCACACGTGGTTGCATTGTGTCATATAGAATGGTAGAATGTGCCTACAATCCGGCACCACCAACTTCCTTTCCCCGCGAAAATCTTTCGACAACTCATGTAGCTGATAAGGCAACTCTGTTTCTGAGAAAAGGACTATGGAGGTGAACAGATGGGCAAGAAGGACGAGAAGAGAAGGCAGAAGGACTCTTACCAGCGGACATTCAAGACGGGTGGCAAGTCGACGAAGACCAGGTCGAAGTCACCGGGGCGTAAGGTTAAGTGATGGTCCCGGCCGAGCGCCGAGCGCACGAGTCCGGCAGACGGACGCGATGATGGCAGGAGCGAGGCCCGGTGCCTGACGAAGAGCCGGCAGAAGTAGACAGACGATAAGCCGGGGGGAGGTGATTATGATAGAGATGCACATTGAAAGCATGGGGGTTAGCCCTGAGAACCACCGGGGAGTGGTTGTCCTTAAGGAGCAGGCGGGCCAACGTTGTCTGCCGATCTGGATCGGGTCGGCCGAAGCCGGTGCCATCGCAGCGAAGCTTCAAGGCGCCGATGTGCCCCGGCCCTTGAGCCACGACCTGTTGTGTTCGATCATCGATAACCTGAAGGCCACTGTCGAATCTGTTATCATCAACGACCTCAGGGATGATACCTTCTACGCCACGATTCTCCTGAATACGGTCGAAGGACAGACCGATGTGGATTCGCGTCCCAGCGATGCGCTGGCCGTGGCGGTGAGGACCGGAGTTCCCATCTTCGTCGAGGAAACTGTACTGGATGAAGGGGGAGTGCTGGTTGATAGCGAAACCGGACAGGTGGTTCCCCACCGGACGTCTGGTGAGAAGCAGGTGACGGAGGAAGAGCTGAGTAGACTATCTGCCTTTAGCGACTTCATCAACACTCTGGACATCAAGGAACTCGATGACGAGAAGAAGAAAGATAAGGACAGCGACCGGTAGATGGCGCCGGGAGCAGGCCCGCGGCAAGGGGGCGATCGCGAGCCAGCAAGAGAGGACACATAGACGACGACTTGAGACACCGGGAGCACTAGGAGGGGTATGCGTTATAAGTGCGTTACCTGCGGGATCGAATTTGGCAATATAGAGGAACTGGCTGCTCATAAGCGTCAGCACCAGGCGGGCCCGCAAAGCTCCCCGGGAGTGACCTGCCTGGGCTGCGGTAAGAGCATCCCGCTGGAGCCATCCAGGGCTAACTACAGCGGACCACTCGCCTGCCCCGACTGCGGAAGGACGATGACCGTGGTCATCGAAGACGGCGAGGTGTGCGTAGCCCGGCTCGGCTAGCAGCGAGCGCAACGGGCAGGCGGAGCCAGGACGGCAGTGCCGGCATTGGCCGGTTCCGACCCGTCGGATGGCCTTCACCGGGTCGTGTAGTCAATCGTCCATGCTTTCGCGCAGGTTCTTGACTGCGGCGAAGAACTGCCGTGTCCACTCGTTGGCGACCTTGCGGTTGGCACAGAAGACGATCCGTAGGTTCGGATGCAGTGCGTAGAGCTCGGCAATGGCCCGGGCACAAAAGCCGGCTGTATAGTGACGTACCTTCTTGGGATTGAGAAAATCGGCATAAGGTGTTTCGATTACCAGGGCATGGTTGTCATGGGTCGCTAGCTCGGCCAGCCTCTGATGTAGTATCGGCATCATACCGAAATCGGCGAGCAGGTTCTCCATGGTCTTGCGCTCTACCAGGGCCAGAATCCTGTCGCCGTCCATAAGGGCATAATCGCCCGAAGGGAGGCTGCCGCGCTCGGTGACCGCCCGCGCGAAACGCCACGGGTATTTCTCGTTGCTGTGGATGCGGACGACCATTTGGGTGCCGCCCCGGGGAGGTGCCAGCTTGAATGTGGGACGGCGTTGCTGTATAGCCCTCTGGGTCAGCCAGAAGATCTGCTCATAGCTCTCTCCCGGTCTATCCTTATAGGACTTCTTCAAGAACAGGAAATCGCACCGCTTGCACATCTTACGGTCGAGCACCACGGAGATGCGGCGGCCGCGGTCATGGAAGGCGACGATGTCCACCCGTTCGACCTCCTCCAGCACCTCATCGTGCGCCGGCGGCCCGTCCTCCCGCAGACAGAAGATATGCCGTCCCACCGTCGGCCAGCGGTCTTGCGTGCGCAGCACCAGCCACGGCTTAGCCTGTCTGATAATCTGTAGGCGGTAAGGGAAGCGGTCGTTCTGTGTCCGCTCCAGAATCCAGATACCCTCCATCGACCACATGATTATACGGCAAGGTACACGGTGAGTTAAAGCCAGACTTCGCACCAGGCCTCAATGCAACCTCCAGTGCATCAAGAAGAGTGTCCTGCCGGAAGACTGACGCCGTCCCGAACCCATGCTAGAATACGTGGACCAAAGAAGGCGCAAGCTGCTGAATTAGGGCAGCTTCGAGGGAGCATCAGATGATATGGCAGTTTACATCGCAGTCGCCACTTGTCGAGGGTGCATGGGCCGGCGGTATATTGGCCGCTTCTGTCCTGATAGCCTGGCTGATTACCTGGGTGCTAGGACGTGTAAGGCGAAGGATTGAGGAGCGGCGTAAGGCAACATCCACCCCCGACATACTGCGGTCGATTTCAAAGCCTGTTTTCGTCTTGGTGACGGTACAAGGGTTTCTCCTGGCACTGCGCTCATTGTCCTATCTGGAGCCTTGGTACCCTTATATCACAGGGGTTGCTGCCGCGGTTGCGATAGTCCTCGTCACTCATATCCTGGCGGTGATCATCCGTCCGTGGCTGAACTGGTACATGTGCCGCAGAGAAGTGCGACCTGGCCTGACCCAGCTGACAAACCAGGTGACAACGGCGCTTATATATATAATCGGACTGCTCGTATTACTGCAGTCCTTTGGTATCGCTATCAGTCCGATCCTGGCAGGACTGGGGATAGGTGGCCTGGCCATAGCACTGGCACTGCAGCCGACGCTCAGCAATTTTCTCGCCGGTGCCCAGCTTGTCTTCGACAGAACATTTCATATCGGCGACTATATCGAGCTCGACACCGGCGAGAGGGGCTTTGTCCAGCATGTGGGCTGGCGCAGCACGCGCGTGCGCTCACTGTACAACAACGTGATGATCGTTCCCAATTCACGGCTCATAGCGACCGTAGTTACCAACTATCACCGACCCGATATGTCAGTGGCAGTGCTGGTTGAGGCGGGTGTCAGCTATAGCAGTGACCTGGCCCAGGTGGAGAGGGTGGCCCTGGCCGCATCACGGGAGGTAGTTGCAGAGTTGCCGGAAGCGGTGGAGGCCGTTGAACCCTTTTTCGCATTTGAAGAAATCGGAGAGTCGAACATCAACTTCTGGATCTGGTTATATGCAAAGGACCGGTCAGCTTCCTTCCGACTAAAGAGCGAGCTGATCAAGCGTCTTCATTCCCACTTCGACCGCGAGGGAATAGTAATAAACTATCCCGTGCGGTTGATATCGCACGGCCAGTCCGGCGATGGGAGGTTTATCCCGGCAGCGGGAGACCCCGGTCTGGAAGGGCCGGAGGAGACCCGATGACCCGTATACGTCGGGCAGTGGCGCTTACCTACTGCGTGGCGCTGATAACGAAGTGAGGATTCTTGCGGGGTGATTCATGGCCAAAGTAGAGATCGAACGCAAGGGGCGCTTGATGGTGGTGACCATCAACCGTCCGGAGGTCCGCAACTGCGTCGATGGCGAAACGGCGCAACTGCTCTTCGAGGCCGTCCGCTCGTTTCGCGAAACGCGGGACCTCGACGTGCTTGTCCTGACCGGCGCGGGCAAGGTTTCCTTCTGTTCAGGGGCGGACCTGAAGAACGTGGAAAGCCTCATGGCGCGCCGCGGCGTGGATGAGTCGGGGCCGATGGGCATCAGCCGTATTACCGATCTGGAAAAGCCGGCCATCGCCGCCGTGAATGGCTATTGCCTGGCGGGGGGCCTTGAGTTGGCCTGCTGGTGCGATTTTCGGGTTGCGTCCCGCAACGCCGCTTTCGGCAACCCCGCCCGCCGTTGGGGTGTGCCGCTGGTGGATGGGGGCACGCAGCGCCTGCCCCGCATCGTCGGACTGGGCAACGCGCTCTATCTTATCGAGACCGGCGTCGTGATCGACGCCGACCGCGCCTTGCGCATGGGGTTGGTGCAGGAGGTGGTATCGGCGGGGCAGGCGCTGAACCGCGCGCTGGAGCTGGCTGATGCTATGTCGGGATACCCCCGTACCAGCCTGGAAAACGACCGCAGGGCTGTCTATGAAGGCCTGGCGCTGTCGGTTGCGGAAGGCGTCGATCTCGAGGCGAAGCTTCACGAGACCAGTTTGGCCGATCCGGAGATGGTGAACAGGCTGCGTGGGTACCTTGCCGGGCAACGTCCGCCCTTCCCCCGTCCGCCGGCCTCACCATAGTGCTGTATGTATCGGCCGGGGGCCCGGCCGGTGGCGGTGGTGAGCCTCAAATGTGATCACTGGAGAGGTTTCGCGGCCCGCGGGCTCAATGGTATTGTGCGCGTACTACAGCAAGCCCAGCCTCTTCGCCTGCTGCTGAAGCGTTCCCCGAAAACTTGGATGAGCCAGCCCTATCAGGGCCCTGGCCCTTTCCGTATTGGGTCTGCCCTTCAGGTGTGCTATCCCGTACTCGGTCACGACATAATCGGCGTAGTAGCGCGGAACGGTGGGTATCTGGGGAGCAAGAGGGTTGTTCGGTTCGAGCGTTGGATGTGTCACTATGCGGGAGGAAGCCCCGTCCCCCGTGATAGAGGGCAGAACAGTCACGAATTTGGCATCGGGAGCTATGACACATCCCAGGGCGAAGTCCAGTTGTCCGCCCGAGCCGGTGTACTGGTCTTCGAGGCCCAGCAGGTCGGAGTAGATGTTGCCGAAGAGATCGACCTGGAGGGCACCGTTTATCGCTACCATCTTGCTGTTCATGGCGATGATCTTCGGGTCGTTGGTGTAATCGACCGGCTGCATCTCTATCAACGGGTTATCATTCAGCCACTCGTACAGCTTCGTCGTGCCCCCGTGAAAGGTACACACTATCTTGCCTTCGTGGATGCTCTTCCGGGCGTTGGTCACAGCGCCCGCTGCCACGAGCTCCCTTAGGCCCTCGGGGACCATCTCGGTATGTATGCCCAGGTCCTTCTTCTCTTTGAGAAAATGCGTCACCGCCTCGCTCACTCCTCCGTACCCGACCTGCACCGTTGAGCAGTCATCCACGAGTTCAGCTACGTATCGACCGATCTTCTCTTCCACGGCGGTGATGGGCGACTGCTCGAGTTCATAGAGGGGTTGGTCGATCTCGACGACGTAGTCAAGTTGCGTCATGTGCAGGAAAGACCTTCCGTGCGTCCTCGGCATGTTCGGGTTGATTTCCGCAATGACCACCCTGGGCGGCCGCTCGAGTGCGCCCTGGGCATAGTCCACCGACACCCCCAGGCTGCAATTGCCGTCACGGTCGGGCGGCGACACGGTCAACAGCAGAACATCGCTTTGGAAATCACCTTCTCGAAGCAGTCCGGGGGTGTTGCCGAAGGTCACCGGGTAGAAATCGGCGCGCCCTTCGCTCAGCACCTGCCTCACGCACTTGCTGCGGCCACAAAAGGCGGTAGCACACCTCACCTGCTTCTCCATGCCCGGCTCCAGGTATTTCTCCTGGAAGCGACCGAACGGGGCATAATGGAATATCCTCACTCCCACCAGTTCAGGGGCCCTGTCCAGCAGCGCCATGGGGAGAAGGCGCGGCTCGCCACAGAAGTTCGCCAGCACCACGTCGTCATACGACTGTATGGCTTCGACCGCCTGTTCGGCTGTCACGATCTTGGGGGAACGCTTGTCCGTCATCGATGGCTCTCCTCCTCACTATTATGAGGGATTACAATGCATTTGTGCAACGGGCCAACAGACTACCACTACACGGCGCACTGCCTCCCGTGCTAGACTACCGCCCGTGGAGACCGTGGTTGTACTGGCCATGCACGGCATGCCTCCTGCCGATTTTCCGCAGGAGGAGCTGGCGGAGTTCTTCAGACTGCACTCAATGGTGCATTCAGGGTCGGGCGGCGACCGTGAAGACCACCGAAAGCGCTATGCCTTTCTCGAGGACAAGATGAGGCGCTGGCCGCGCAATGAGCAGAATGACCCGTTTCACGGGGCGTCCCGGCAACTTGCGGCACATCTCAGCCGGGAGTCGGGCTACGAGGTGGTGGTGGGCCACAATGAGTTCTGCGCCCCCGATCTGTATGAAGCGCTGGAGTCGGCCGCCGACAAAGGCGCCGGCAAGATCATCGTGGTTACTCCCATGATGACGCGTGGCGGCGACCATGCCGAGAAGGATATACCGGTGGTCATCGACAGGTTCCGCACGCTCTGTCCCGAGATAGACGTAGTGTACGCCTGGCCGTTTGATGCAGCCCGGGTGGCCCGGTTCCTGGCCGACCACATTTCGAACCTCGCCTGACTGCTCTTCTCCCCCGATCCTCTTCATGCTTCATTCCTCGCCTGTCATCCTGTCGCACGTGTGGTCGACGTCCGGAACTCCAACGGGAGCCCCGACGACAAATGGCCGCCCGAGCAGACTGGACACAGTGCTCATCCATCGCACATAATTGTGCATACCGGGGACAGAGACTCAGGGGCACGGCGATGCGGATGAGCGACCTGATCGACAAGACGGTGGGGATATATCACTTCCTCGCCGATAGGCTGCCCGCGAACGTTCCCACGGTGGATCCGAAGCCTCGCAAGGTCAACCCGTGGCGACATCAGGGGAGAGTCATCGTGGCCCGCGTATCCGCAGCAGATGATGTCCGACCTGCCATCGAAAAAACCGTCGGTCTCCTGGGCCGGCTGGAACAGGCCATTGGTAGAGGGGACAGGGTTCTTGTTAAGCCCAACTATAACAGCCCCGACCCTCCCCCGGCCTCTACAGACCCGTCCTTTTTGCGCGCGGTGCTCGAAATGCTCGTGGAGGCCGGCGCCAGACCTACCATAGGTGAGAGCGCGGGTGGAGTGTGGCGGCCGACGCGAAATGTGTTCCGCCAGGTGCATGTGGATGACCTCGCCCGGGAGCTGGGCGTCGGCTTGATCGCGTTCGACGATGCGGATACGGAGTGGGTGAGGATCAGAATAGGGGGCGACTATCTGCGTGAGCTGGTAGTGCCCCGCGCGGCCTACGAAGCCGACAAACTGGTCTATCTGCCGTGCATGAAGACGCACCGGCTGGCCGGCTTCTCCGGTGCCCTGAAGCTGGGTTTCGGCTTCGTTGCTCCCGGGCAGCGGCGCGGGTTTCACGCGGGTCATCTGCAACAGAAGGTGGCAGAGGTCAATCTGTGCTGGCAGCCCGATCTCATCATCATGGACGGCCGGAAGGCCTTCGTATCGGGCGGCCCAAACAAGGGCCAGGTGGTGGAACCGGGACTGTTGCTGGCCTCCGGCGACCTCATTGCCGTCGATGTTGAAGCCGCTAAGACGCTCCTCGCCGGGGGAGGCAAGAACAGGCTTCCATCGGACCCGTGGCAGTCGCCGCAGGTGGTTACGGCCGTGAAGCACGGCCTCGGGGCAGGCAGAGACGGCTACGTAGTCGTCGACTGATGCCGCGTTCTGATCCTCCCGACCATTCGCAGCCTCCGACATAGCCGGCCTCAGGAAAGTGGCACCTGGGGAAAAGCGCAGCAAAGGATGCAGTGCAGCGCTCTTGTTATATTTTTGTTACGTTTCGCGCCTGGAATTTACGGTTCTTTAATCGAAATCCTGCTAGACTGAGCGTGGCTCGCCCGCGCAGGAGGTGATATGCCGGAGCAGACACGTGGTATTCAGTTTTGGGTGGCTGTGCTGATACTCGTAGCCACGGTAGTCGTGTCCGTGTTTACCTATGACCGTCGGCTTGATTTGCACTTCCGCCTGGGGCCGGAACTCGTACACCACTGGATGACCTGGGTGGGGACTGTTTTTATCGGCGTCTTTACGCCTGCCTACCGCCTTCTGAAGCGCCGCTATAGGCGTAGGTACAGCCTGTTACTCAACATACATACCTATGGTAACCTGGTTGCCTTCTTGCTGATATCGGTCCACTTCGCACAGCAGATAGGCCGGCCGGCCGAGTTTTTTCCCGACCTGGGAACCGGATTGGCGCTCTATATCACCGTAAGCCTGCTTGTTATTACTGGGTTTCTTCAAAGATTCAGACTAGCACAGAGGGTTGCCAGGTACCAGAGGTCCATACACGTTGGCACTACCATGGCTTTCTATATTGTCATCGTCATACACATATTACAGGGCCTGGGAGTCCTGTAGGTGGACAGGTCTGGAGTGTTGCTCTGCCTTGAGCATCGGTGAAACAGGCAAGAGCAGGGGAGGCGGGTGCCCTGTGAGGGAAGGGCAGAGTATGCGGACACCGGATTCAGGCTTGGCGCCGGGGAAGGGGTATGGAACACAGGGACCAGGACGCACATAAGGAGCGCGGGTCAGCGGGAAAGGCCCCCGACCATCACCGCATGATGATGGCGGACTACCGCCGGCGGTTCTTCGTCTCGGTCATCCTCACAGTTCCCGTTCTCGTCCTCAGCGACTCGGTGCAGGCGTTCCTCGGGTTGCCGGACATCGGCTTCGTCGGAGACCAGTACGTCGTCTTCGCGCTATCCAGCGTTGTCTATGCCTATGGCGGGTTCCCGTTCTTGAGAGGGCTGTATGACGAGGTAAAAGGCAACAACATAGGCATGAAGACCCTCATCGGCACCGCGGTTTCGGTGGCCTACGTGTACAGCAGCGCGGTCGTGTTCGGTCTTCCCGGCGTCCCCTTCTTCTGGGAACTGGTGACGCTGGTTGATGTGATGCTGGCCGGGCACTGGATAGAGATGAGGTCGGTGCTTGGCGCATCCCGTGCGCTTGAGGAACTGGCCAGGCTAATGCCGGCAACAGCCCATAAGCTCATGCCCGACGGTAGTACCGAAGATGTCCCGATAGAGGAGCTACAGATCGGTGACACGTTCATCGTTAGACCCGGAGAGAGGGTGCCGGCGGATGGGGAGATCGAGGACGGTGAGACCTCCGTTAACGAGGCGATGCTCACCGGCGAAAGCCAGCCTGCACATAAGACCAGGGGCAGTAACGTGATCGGTGGGTCGGTTAATGCCGAAGGCGCTATCACCGTGGAGGTAAGGAAGATGGGTAAGGACTCCTACCTATCACAGGTGATCTCGCTCGTCGAACAGGCGCAGCAGAGCAAGTCGAGGACGCAGGACCTGGCCAATCGGGCCGCCCGCTGGCTCACCATTATCGCGCTTACCGTGGGGCCGGCCACCCTCGTCGTCTGGCTCACGGCATTCGGCCGCGAGTTCATATTCGGCCTGGAACGGATGGTGACGGTGATGGTTATCGCCTGCCCCCATGCCCTGGGGTTGGCCGTACCGCTGGTGGTGGCAGTTTCGACCTCGATCGCTGCGAAGAACGGGCTTCTGATAAGGGACCGCACCGCCTTCGAGCGGGCCAGGAATATCCGGGTCATGATCTTCGACAAGACGGGGACGCTCACCAGGGGTGAGTTCGGCGTCACCGATGTCGTCGCCCTGGGCGCTCTGGAGCAGCAGGCGATCCTGAAATACGCCGCGTCGGTGGAAGACTACTCGGAGCACCCCATCGCCAGGGGCATCGCCGGGGCTACTGGTGAGAGACTGGATGCGGCTGACTTCAAGGCCATCCCGGGCAAGGGCGCGGTGGCACGCGTTGGAGGCAAAAGAGTGGAGGTCGTGAGCCCGGGTTACCTGGCGGAGAACAGCATCTCCTACGATCAGGAGAAGATCGAGGGCCTGGTCTCCCAGGGGAAGACGGTGGTCTTTGTGCTGGTTGACGGCGAGGTGATGGGTGCCATCGCCCTTGCCGACATCATAAGACCGGAGTCGAAAGAAGCGATCCGGCAACTTAAGGAGATGGATATAAGCTGCATGATGATTACCGGAGATAACCGGCAGGTAGCGAAATGGGTAGCCGATGAACTGGAGCTCGACGAGTATTTCGCAGAGGTGCTGCCGGATAAGAAGGCGGATAAGGTCAGGGAGGTGCAGCAGCGTGGACTGGTTGTGGCCATGACCGGCGACGGGGTGAACGACGCTCCGGCTTTGGCGCAGTCCGATGTGGGCATCGCCATAGGTGCCGGCACCGACGTCGCCGTGCAGACCGCCGACATCGTCCTGGTGAAAAGCGACCCGCGTGATGCGCTTGCCGTGGTCAGGCTGGCAAGGGCCACCTACCGCAAGATGCAGCAGAACCTCGGGTGGGCCACCGGCTATAACGCATTCGCCATCCCGGCTGCGGCGGGCGTCCTGTTTATCCCGTTCGGCTTCCTGCTTAGTCCGGCCGCGGGCGCCGCGCTCATGGCCGCAAGCACGGTGATCGTGGCCATCAACGCGCGGTTCTTAAGAATGGGGAAGAAAGCAGAGGGCACTTGACATAATACAAGGCCGAGGGGTGCTCTCGCTACCCGTCTCGCGCTCAGCCAGTCCCGCTACTTGCACGGTTCGGCAGGCCCGTGCCCGAGGAGGGCGTGGGCTGCACCGACGAAGCGGTCGATGTGCACTGTGAAAGCGATGCCTCTGCCCGGCGCCTCCAACGACACGGCTTTCACTATTTCATCCAGAATGGCGTCCGCCTTGTCCGGCGGAGTGACGGTAAGGACTATCTCCTTTTCGGGTTCGATCGGTATACCGAGGACCTTCTTCTTCTCATGTATGCCGATCCCCCGTCCGAATACGATCGTCACGCCTTCCGCGCCGGCCTTTATCGATGCCTGCATAGCACGATCGCCGCAGCCCTTGGCAACGATGGTTACGATCAGTGTTCTGCCTTGTTCATCCATCTTGACTGCCTCCTTGCGGTGGTCTGATTCGGTACGCCAGACTAACCAACTGTAGCGATATAATCGGCGCGAGCGTAATTATACCGATTAGTCCGAGTCCGTCAACCGCCGGATTGCGTCCCTCGATTGCCGTGGCGGCCCCTATGGTCATGGACATGATGAATGCAACCGTCATCGGCCCTGTAGCGATACTGCCTGAATCGAAGGCCATGGCAACGAAGTTCCTGTCGGCGAAGAAGAGCAGAATGAGGGCCAGTCCGTACCCGGGGATCATTATGGTGGGTAGCGGAATACCGTAGACGGTCCGTGCCATGCCCAGTGCCGCAAAAGCCGCTACCGCGGCGCCCAGCGTGTAGAGTATGACCGGGGCCCTGATGTAGCCGGCCGACGCTTCTTCAACCTCCTCGCTCAATACGCGTACTTGAGGCTCGGCCAGGGTGACGAGGAAGCCCAGAACGAAACCGATCGGAATCAGGACCCACGTGTGATCCAGATTCCCGAATAGCTCCCCTATTTCTGTGCCCATGGGCATCAAGGCGATATTGATGCCGTGCAAGAAGAGGAGCAGCCCGACATAGGCGAATGCCAGACCCCTGAGAAGAATAAGCACGTACTGTCGGGACCGCTTCAGAAACACGAGTTGAAACACGGCAAAGAATACGATCAGCAGCGCAAACGGCAGCGCTATATCAAGGGCGACGCCGCTCAGCCCTTCGAATGGGGCCAGAGGCGTCACAGGAAGAACACCCCCCAGAGCAGGACGCCGATGATGGGCCCTGCCACCGCGAGCCCGATCAGCCCGAAACCGTCCGATAGAGCCGATCTCTGGGTGAGCACCGATACGAAACCCAGTCCCAGAGCCAGAAACACGGGCACGGTCAAGGGACCGGCCGATACGCCTCCTGCGTCGAAGGCGATTGCCATAAACTCGGGTGGAGTGAACACCGCGAGTACTATGACAATCAGGTAGACAACTGCCAGAAGATGCCTGGTGGGAAAGCCAATAAGGATGCGCAGAATCGCTGCGGTGAGCAGGACGGCCATGCCCCCTGCTACAACGAATACCAGGGCGGTGGTAGCGTCGGTGTTGGCCTCTCCTGCCATTTCGGCAAGCACCATGACGCCGGGCTCTGCCGCGGTTACGACGAAACCGAATATAAAGACGGCGGTGATGATCAGCGGCACCGACCCGTGCTGGGGTAGTTCGGCGCCGATATCACGTCCCAGCGGCAATATGCCCGTCCTGACCCCGAACAGAAAACACACTATGCCCACGAACACCATGCCGGACCCGATCAGGAAGCGGAGGAAGATCTCAGGAGGGGCATACAGGACGGTGAACTGGAGGACCACTATGGCCAGGACGACGGGTAAGAATGCCTTCAGGACCTCTAGCGTGATATCTCTGATAATCTTGAGCAAGGGTGCCTCCCGGACTCTGAGCGAGAAGGTTACCAGTGACGGGCCACGGACCCGCGAGGCAGAGAACGCAACCAGCCCGATTCTATCACAGCAGAGCCGCTCTCGCAAACTGCAGCAGGCAGGCATGCTTGCTTGCCTGCCCTGTTCGGGCAACGATTGATGGGCCGCAAGCCCGACACGACCCTGGCTCCGCGACTTAGCCGGCCTGCGGTCCCCACGTGGATTGTGTGTGCTTCGCCGTCACTGAGGGGGCGCCAGCACCACCCAGTCCACATCGTTATCGCCCTTGACCACGGCGACAATATGGTTACCGTATCTCAGTTGCTCGACCAGAAAGGAATCACCCCTGTAGTCCAGAACGATATGCTTCTCATCGGGGACTGCAGCTATGCGGCAGGTTTTCAGCCCACCGATCCCGATGCCGATGGCCTTCAATGTCGCCTCCTTAGCCGTCCAGTAGCGGAAGAAGGTGTCCCAGGACCTGTCCATCAATGCCCATTCCTCGTCGCTGGCTACATAAGGGAAGAGGGGGTTAGTGCGGGGCTTCATCTCCTCAACGTCTATCCCCACCCTATCATTGCTTACCACAGCCGCCACGCAACCGGGCTTGTGGGAAAGCGACCAGTGGTTGCCCGCATCCGGGCAGGGCCGTCCGTCTCCGTCCTTGCGCAGTTTTCCCAGCCTGACCCGGCTCTTCTCAGCGCTCACCCTCAGCGTCTCTTGGGCCAGCCGACTGAGACGGGCTGCGCACTCTCTCCCGGAGAGGTTGTCTCCCGCGCTGGCAATGGGCATGACTACCGGAAACAGTGTCATCGGCCTGCGGTTTCTAGGTTCCCTCTAACGCTAATTCTATCACTGATGATAATCTGGCCTCAATATTGGAGGGGTTGTTGAGAACACACTGACTGGCAGGGTCAGGGATCGTGTTATGTTGTATAATACTCAGGATACTACATGGGAGGAGTCCGGTAGGTCTGAGGGCTGAAGGAACAGGATCAAGGAAGTCGGATGAAAAGCCAAAGCCAAGTGTTCATAGGGATAGACATCGGCTCGGTCAGCTTAGACATAGCTGTGATCGACGAGAAACTGCAACTCCTGGAAAGCGTCTACGAGAGGACAAGGGGGCAACCTATCCCGGCCTTGATTCGTGTTCTTGAGGGCCTCGAAAAAGACTACCCTGAAGTATCTGGGGCCGTATGCACGGGCAGCGGACGTAACCTTATAGCGGATGTCATCGGTGTAGATAGGGAGAACGAGATCACCACTCAGGCTAAGGCTATCGCACACTTCCATCCCGGGATTAGAACAGTTATCGAGATTGGAGGACAGGACTCAAAGCTCATTTTCCTGGAGTGGGATGAGAAGAGTGGAAGCTCGGTTATCATCGACCATGCCCTCAATGAAATATGCGCCGCGGGAACCGGCTCCTTCCTTGATCAACAGGCATACCGTCTGGGGGTCTCCATCGATGAGTTCAGCAGTCTGGCCACCAGAGCCGAGAGGCCGGCTACCATTGCAGGAAGGTGCAGTGTCTTTGCCAAATCTGACATGGTTCATCTGCAGCAGGAGGGGACATCGCAGGAAGAGATAATAGCGGGGCTTTGCTATGCCCTGGCCAGAAACTACATAAGCAATCTGGGCAAAGGCAGGAGCTTCGTGAAGCCGGTAGCCTTTCAAGGTGGCGTCGCTGCCAATAAAGGAGTTGTTAGGGCTTTTGAGGAACTGCTGGAGCTCAAGCCCGGGGAGTTGATCATCCCCCGGCATTTCAAGATCACGGGGGCTTTCGGAGCAGCAATCACCGCATCGGAGAGATACCGTGACGCACCTGTCAGGCTCGAGGTGGCAAAGGAAGCACTGAGCCGATATTTAGTCAGGAAGGCCAATGAAACTGAGGTAAGGCATCTCAGGAGGTTGATCTACAACGGGGATGGGTCTACACATGTGGATGAAATCCCTATTTCGGGAAAGCAGGAGAAGCTTAAGGTGTATATGGGCATCGATGTCGGCGCTGTGAGTGCAAACATCGTTGTTCTGGACGAGAACAAGAAGCAGCTTGCCGCGACGTATCTCATGACCGGGGGTGATCCCATCGGGTCGGTTAAGAAAGGACTGGCGGACATAGCATGTGAAATAGAGGAGCCTGTGGAAGTCCAGGCTGTGGTGGCCACTGGCAGTGCGCGTTACTCTGTTGGAGACTTCGTTGGTGCTGATGCAGTAGTTAATGAGATTACCGCTCAAGCTAGGGCGACGACAGATATAGATAAGACCGTAGACACTATATTTGAGATCGGGGGGCAGGATTCGAAGTACATCCGCCTGAAGAACGGTGCAGTGGTGGATTTTGAGATGAACAAGGTTTGTGCTGCCGGGACCGGCTCCTTTCTCCAGGAACAGGCTGATAGATTGGATGTAAGTATTGAGGAAGAGTTCAGCAAACTCGCTTTCGGCTCGAGAGCTCCTGTCGATCTGGGGACCCGCTGCACGGTTTTTATGGAATCTGATCTGGTACACCACCAGCAGGCGGGATCGCCGAGAGTCGACCTCTTGGCGGGCCTCTCCTATTCTATAGCCAATAATTACATTGAGAAGGTGGTGGGAAATAAGAAGATCGGCGAAAGGATATATTTCCAGGGAGGCGTAGCCGGCAATAAGAGTGTAGTGGCTGCCTTCGAAAGCATTCTGGGAAAGAAGATTATCGTCCCGCAGAGCCACGATGTGACCGGTGCCATAGGTGCTGCACTGATCGCCATGGAGCGGAAAGGTGGGGATGGAAGAAGCGGTTTCGTCGGGTTCGACCTCATGGACCGCGAATATGATGTCACATCCTTTGAATGCCAGCATTGTCCCAACCACTGCCAGATAAAGAGGATGTCCGTCGGAGGCGAATTTAAGTCCTTTTACGGCGGTATCTGTGACAGATATGAGCAGAAGGAAGGACAGACCCCCGACCAGGTTCTCCCCGATCTCTTTAAGGAGAGAGAGGAAATGCTTATGCGCTATTACAGGGGCGATGACTTCGCGCCGAACTCTCCTGTAATAGGCATTCCACGAATGCTCATGTTCTTTGAGCAGTTTCCACTGTGGGCTGCATTTTTTGGGGAGTTGGGAGTCAGAGTGGTGCTCTCCGATAAGACTAATAATAGGCTCATTCACAGGGGTCTTCGAGAGGTTCTAGCTGAAGCCTGCTATCCGGTGAAGGTTGCCCATGGACATGTGGCGGATCTCATTGAGAAAGGTGTTGAGCATATATTCTTGCCCAGCGTTATCGACCTGGAGAAGGAGAGTGATGATGTAGACAGGAGTTACAACTGTCCCCTGATCCAGGGTATCCCGTTCATGCTTAGACCTGCTTTCAAAGACAAAGCAAGAATCATGAGTCCCAGCATATTCATGGCACATGGCAAAGAGAACCTGAAGAGGCAGATGGAGAGGATGGGCAGGGAATTTGGATATGAGCCCGGGAAAATCGCCTCAGCCATAACCGCTGCGCTTAGGGCTCAAGAGGAATTCGCAAGGATGCGCCAGGAAAGGGGTCAGGAGATACTCAAGACCCTTACTAAGGATAATGAAGCCGTGGTGGTAGTAGGAAAGCCCTACAATGTTCATGATCTGGGGCTGAACCTGAATATTGCCAGGAAGCTGCGACATCTGGGAGTGCTGGCCATCCCCTTTGACCTGCTTCCGCTGGATGCGGTTGAGCTCCCGCCTCATTACTCGAATCTGGTCTGGAAGAATGAACAATATCTCCTGCGGGCCGCGATGATGGCTAAGAACAACCCCAGCTTGAATCCCATAATGATCACCAATTATGGCTGCGGTCCCGACGCCTTCTTCTGGAAATATCTCGAGGAAACCATGGAAGAGGATCCTTATCTGCTTCTAGAGGTAGATGACCACAGCGGTGATGCTGGGATGACCACCAGGATTGAAGCCTTTCTTGATACCCTCGGTAGGCCGAAAACGCGGGTGCAGGAGGAAAGGCGGGAAGAGCTCAGTGTTATCAGACCCTCTGGTGGGATCAGCATCTTCAGACCTGCAAAGAGGATCAGGGAACTGGACAGGACCATTTATATACCCTACATCTCTGCGCACTCCGTCATGTGGGCTGCTGCTCTTAACTCCGTGGGTCTGGATGCCCGGGTTCTGCCCGAGCCTGATCAACTCTCGGAAGAGATAGGCAGAAGATATGTCTCCGGCAAGGAATGCCACCCCTATTTACTCACCACAGGGGACTTGGTCAGGATGACCGAGCTCGAGGATTTCGACCCCGATAGGGCAGCGTTTATGATGCTTAACTTTGATGGTTCCTGCAGGTTGAGCCAATATGCCTTGTCTCACAAATTGGTCCTCAAGAGATTGGGTCTGGGGCATATCCCCATAATCGCCCCGGTTTCCTCCATACGGCATGATGAATGCACAGAATTGTTTGGACTGAAGTGGGGGGAGGCTGTCTGGAAGGGTTGGCTGGCCACGGATGTCTTATTGAAGAAGCTGCTTCATATTCGCCCTTATGAAGTGAACAAAGGGGAGAGTGACCGGGTCCATACACAGGTGGTGGAGGAGATAGCCTCTGGCATCATCAAGGGGGACTTCTGGCGGGCTTTAGACAGCTCAGTCGCCGCTATGGATGACATTCAGGTTAGCCATGAAGATAGACCTGTTATCGGTATCGTGGGGGAGTTCTATACCTGTATGAACTCGTGGGCTAACAACGAGATAATCAAAGAGTTCGAGTCGCTGGGCGCTGAAGTGAGGCTTGGGCCGACCACCACAGATTACCTGGTATATTTCAATGAGGCGTATCCGGAGGCTTACTTCTCCAGGAAGAGATATCTCTCTGCCCTACACTACTATGTCAGAAGGTTTCCGCTCATGCACTGGAAGAGAAGGGTTGAGGGGGTGATGAAGAACGACCTTCAGGACTGCAGGATCCCTGGGGTGGAGGATATGATTACGCTTGCCGCCCCTTATGTGAGTGGTGATATAGACCCGGTGGTAACTGTAAACGTGGCCAAGGCGAAAAACTATGCCGTGCAGGGGTGCAGTGGCATCGCCAATCTCATCATTCTAAATTGCCTTTATGGCACTGTATCTACTGCCATCTACAGAGGGATACAGAATGAGCACAACCGTATTCCCGTGCTCAACATGATATACGATGGGCTACAGCATACCAACGCAAAGACAAGGATAGAGGCCTTTATACACCAGGCGAAGCTATACCACGAAAGACACAACCTGGTCCGATAAATCGGCGCTTTGTAGAAGCTGGCATTATGGAGCCGGTATCAGATTGTCGCGCTATCTGTGGATATGCTTTCCTGAAACCATTGCGTGCCGGGCCGCTTCCCACGCTACCATTCAAGACCCAGCATAAGACAGACCAGGCCGCTGCCGACCCCCAGCATGGCAACTCTATCACCGGTGTTAAGCCGACCCTGGTCGATGCCGATAGCCATAGTGATGGGAAGAGAAACCGAGGCAACGTTGCCCAGATATTCCACGGTTGAAAAGTCTCTTGCCTTATCCAGTCCCAGGGTCTTGAAGAACAGTTTACTCTGTACGGCGCTAACCTGATGGGTGAAAAACCTGTCTACATCCGAGTTCGTCCACGCAAGCTCCTGCTTTGTGGCCTCCCAGGTATCGGCAGCCAGTTTTGATCCGTTCTTCAGGAGCAGTGTAGAGGATGTGCGCATCTCGGGCAGCATCCTCGGGTCGAAGAAGTAGGTATCGGCCTCTACTCGACAGAGTCCATTGTGCTGTGAGGCGGCGCGGGTTACCCCGCCAAGGAGCCTGTGACCGCCTCGCCCGCGGGAGGAGTGAGTTAGCACCGCTGCCACGGCTCCTGAGCCCAAAGTCAAGGTGGCAAAGGCCAGTTTCAGTTTCTCTCTGCTCGTGTTCGGGTCCTTCAAAACATTGTCGATTGTTGTATCGATGAGTCGTTTGCTGCTCTCGCAGCCAACCACCATCCCTGCCTTCACCTGACCCAACTCAATCATATTCGCCAATGTCACCATGCCGTTGATGAAACCGAGGCAGGCGTTGGAAATATCGAATATGGTAGCTGTGTGAGGGAGGCCGAGCGAGTCATGGACCACCGTCGCTGTCGCCGGCTCCAGGAAGTCGCGTGATACCGACGTATACAGGAGGCAGCCGATGTCATCTCTGCTGACCCCCGACTCCCTGATAGCTTTGTCTGCCGCTCTCATACCGGCCTGACTCGGAGTCGTGTCATCGTCCCAGAATCGCCGCTCGCGAATCCCGGTCATCATCTCCAGGCGGCCGTAGGAGAGGTCTAATCTGTCATAAACCGGGGCCAGTCTCTCTTCTAGGCTTAAGGAAGTAACGACTTGGTGGGGCAACTCGTAACCAAAGGACTCGAGACAGACCTTTTCGTACCGCATTCAGTTCCGTACTTCTTCCTCACCAACACCGTGAGGAGTGGTCGTCAAAAGCGCCTATGCCGCTCCCGCCGGCTCACTTCTGCTTGTTTGATATCAGCTTCGGGATATGTAGCTTGGTTTTCACGTTTTCCCAGGTTTCGGCGGATTCGGGAGGGATCATCTCATCCGGAATATACTTCCCGACCGCCGCGATAACGGTGCAGGTCTTCCTGGAATTCGACACGGCATCGGGAATATACTCGTCGGCGGCCGTAATCGCAGTAGAGCGCAGCCTGCGGGGGATCCTCTCGACTCCGTTAATGGCCAGGGTAATCAGTCTGTTGGGGACTCGCCTGTCCAGAAAGTTGAGCCCAAACAGCAACAGCCTGTCGGGCGCGTATCTATCTACCAGTCTCACAAGAGCAGAGAACCACTTCTCTGCAAACGACCTGGTGATCGACTTAAACCTTGGTCTTTGACCCCTCGGCGCCATGTTCTCCCCCGGAAGTATCCATTTTTAGCACATTGTAGTGCCGTCTGTCAAACGGTCCGTGTAGCGGGGTCAATTGATGCGGTCAACTGATGCGGTCAACTGATGCGGTCAACTGATGCGGTCAACTGATTGACACGGCGGAGTATGCGGGTTAAAATACACTGTTCGTGATATGGCTGACGTAAAACTAGGTTCGGGCGAGAGCTTTGAGGCTCTGCTACGTAGATTTACAAGGCAGGTGCAGCAAGATCGCATTCTGGCTGAGGTTCGCCGCAGAAAGCACTATGAGAAACCCAGCGTAGAGCGGAAGAAAAAGGCGGCGGCGAAAAGGCGAAAGAGCTCTAGATAGCCATCAAATGGCGCTGAAGGACACACTTCAGGAAGCCCTCAAAGAGGCGCTCAAGCAGCAACGGAGAACCGAGGTTGCTACGCTGAGACTCGTGCTGTCCGAGATAAAGAATGCCGAGATCGCCCAGCAAAAGCCCGCCGACGATGACAGGGTACTCGAGGTCATTGCAAGGGAAGCGAAGCGTCGTCGAGAGAGCATCGAAGCATTCAGGCAGGGGAATCGTCCTGATCTGGTGGAAAGGGAGGAAGCAGAACTGGCTGTCCTCATGAGCTATCTTCCCGAGCAGATGGGCCGTGAGGACATCCTCGCGGCGGCGCGGCAAGCAGTTGACGCAGTCGGAGCCCGGGGACCGGGCGACAAAGGCAAAGTGATGTCTCAACTCATGCCTCAACTCAAAGGCAAAGCTGACGGCAGAGAGGTCAGCGACATAGTGTCGGAACTGCTGGCCGGCGACTAGATACATAAGGCGGTCCGGGTTTGTGGAGTGGTCTTCACTGCCTCGCCCAACGAGGCGGCATCCGGGTGACTGAAGTCGATTCATGGACGTTTCCCGAGAGATTCTGGATGCGGTCGCTCTGAGCGAACAGGAATACGACCTCATCGTAGAGCAGCTGGGGCGAGAACCCAACGATGTCGAACTCGGGATGTTCGGCTCGTTATGGAGTGAGCACTGCGGTTATAAGCACTCCAGGCACTTGCTTAAGCTCCTGCCTGTCCGCAGCAAGAATGTCGTGGTGGGTGCCGGCGAGGAGAACGCGGGGGCGGTGGACATCGGTGATGGGCAGGTAGCGGTGATGAAGATGGAGTCCCACAACCACCCCTCGGCCATCGATCCATTCCAGGGGGCTGCCACGGCCATAGGGGGTGTGGTAAGGGATATCTTCACCATGGGCGCCCGTCCTGTAGCGCTCCTGAACTCACTTCGCTTCGGCCCTCTGACTGAATCCAACAATCGCTGGTTGTTCGATGAGGTGGTGGGTGGCCTTGCCCACTACGGCAATACCCTGGGAGTACCCGGTGTAGGAGGTGAAGTGTTCTTTGCCGGGAAGTATACCGGCAATCCGTTGGTTAATGGCCTGTGTGTCGGGATCTGTGAGAAAGGTAGGCTGGTCAGAGCCACGGCCGGTGGCGAAGGCAATCCTCTGATGCTGGTGGGAGCTTCCACCGGCCGTGATGGAATTCACGGTGCTTCGGGATTGGCCTCGCGCGCTTTTGAGGACGAGCCGGAGACAGAATCATTGGTTCCGGCGGGCAATCCTTCGCTGGAGAAGCTGCTCATTGAGGCATGCCTTGAACTGGCTCATACCGAGTGGATTGTCGGCATGCAGGACCTGGGAGCCGCCGGCCTAACAAGCTCGGTGGTTGAGTCTGCGGGCAGAGGCGGAGGCGGAGCGGAGATCGATGTTCTCAAAGTGCCAAGGCGAGAAGAAGGCATGACTCCTTACGAGGTGATGCTGTCGGAGTCGCAGGAGAGAATGCTGCTGATCGTGAGGCGGGGTTGTGAGGAGGATGTGGCAGCTGTGCTGGCCCGCTGGGGACTCCGGTTTGACATCATCGGTCGGGTTACAGATACCAGGCTGGTGGTCGTTAGAGAAGGAGAAAGGGCTGTCGCCGAGGTCCCCGTGAATCTGCTGGTCTCGCCTCCCCTTTATAGGCCACGAAGCAGGAGGCCGTCATGGCTCGATGAGCTTCAGTGGCTCGATGCGCGCGCTGTGGCCGATCTCAGGCCCAGACAATGCAATTCCACCTTACTTCGTCTGCTGGCTTCCCCTAATGTGGCGAGCAGGGAGGGCGTCTATCGCCGGTTCGACTGTCCCGCTATGGAATCCGACATCGTCGGGGTCGTGGTTCCCCCTGGAGATGATGCAGCTGTTCTGCATGTCAGGGGCACCTCCCGGGGCGTCTCCCTAACCGTCGACGGCAATGGACGATACTGCTATGCCGATCCCTTTGTCGGCGGAGTGATCGCGGTGGCCGAGGCCGCCCGGAATCTGGTGTGCAGCGGGGCCCGGCCTCTGGCCGTGACTGATTGTCTCAACTTCGGGAGTCCCGAGAGGCCTGATGTCTACTACCAGCTGAAAGAGTGCATCAAGGGTATCGCCCGCGCCTGTCGGGCACTCAAGACTCCGGTGATAAGCGGCAATGTCAGCCTCTACAATGAGATCCGGGATGAAGCCATCTACCCCACTCCGATTATCGGTATGCTGGGGATTGTCGAAGATATAGACAGGCATTGCACGATGTCCTTTAAGAGAGAAGGTGACCTGGTGTTTCTGCTCGGCGAACCGTCCCACTTGAGTAATGGCTCTGCTCCCTCCGGCGGCAATGGTCTGGGCGCCAGCGAGTACCTGGAGGTAGTCCACGGCCTGGTAAGAGGGAAACCCGCGATCGACCTGGACATGGAAAGAAGGGTACAGCGCTGTTGTCTCGAAGCCACAAGACGGGGGCTTCTGAGTTCGGCCCACGATTGCTCCGAGGGAGGATTGCTGGTGGCGATTGCTGAGAGCTGCATATGCGGCGGCGTTGGTTTCAAGGGCGAAGACTGGAAGGTGAGGGGGAGATTGGATGCCGCTTTCTTCGGCGAACAACAGTCCCGCATCGTAGTGTCGATTGCACGTGATTCAGCCTCCAAATTGGGCAAGATCGCTCGAAAACTTGAGGTGCCGTTGACGCTGCTGGGTAGGGTGGCCGGAAGGCGTCTGGTGGTGGAGGGCTACTTCGACTTGCCCCTGGCCAGGATGGAAAGAGCCTGGCGAGATTCGCTCGACCCGTTCATGTCCAAACAGGAAAGGCAAGACTAGAAGTGCCGAAGCGCAGGTCTTGTTCTCCGCTGGCTGCCGTGACTCCTCATATTGCGGTCTGGCCTACTGAAAATGGCTGAAGTTTCGCCCTTTCCAGGTATTCGTTACGACGAGGGACTGGTCGGAGGCTTGTCCCGTGTGCTGTGTCCTCCCTATGACGTGATTTCTCCAGAGCAGCAGAAACTCCTGTACGAGACGGGTGACCACAATGCTGTTCGCCTGGAGCTACCTCTTGAGAGTCCGAAGCCGGAGGGCCGCTACCGGGAAGCGGCCGCCACGTATCGGCACTGGCTGCGGAACGGAATCCTCCGGCCCGACCTGACACCCGGCTTCTACTTGCATGACCATTACTTCGAGTATTCGGGAGCAAAGCGGAGAAGGCGTGGGCTGATAGCCCGCGTCAAGCTCGATCCCCGGAGTGTATATCCGCACGAAGAGACGCATTCGGAACCGAAGAGCGATCGGCTTAAGCTTCTACGGGCCTGTCGGGCCAGCTTCAGCCCGGTGCTTGGCCTCTACCGGGACCGGGAGGGGACGATCGCCCCGTTGCTGTCGGAAGCATCACAGACCACACCCGTAGTTGAGACACCGGTTTCCGTGCCGGCAGGACAGGATTGTCGGGAGCCTGCAGAAAGCCATGTGTTGTGGGCGATAACCGATCCCGAGACCAGGCTACAGCTGATTCGGTCCTTGTCCGATCAGCGGCTCTATATTGGCGACGGGCACCATCGCTACGAGACGGCGCTGGCTTACCGGCAGGAACAGGAGCAACGTCGGCCGGACATCGGTAGGAGGAGTCCGAAGGCATTCCAGTATGTGATGATGGAGCTCGTTGAGTGTTCCGATCCCGGGCTGGTGCTTCTGCCCGTACACAGACTGGTTCGCGATACAGGCTCATCTGCTCTGAGTGAGGTGGAGGAACGGCTGCGGCGGTTTTTCGACCTGGAATCGGCCCCGCTTGCTGAGGAACCGCCTGCTGTCGGCGGTTGCGGGCCTCTCTTTCGCGGTTCCGCTGAACGCAGATCCGGCGCTTGTGATGACTCGGCGCCCCGATTCGGAGAGACACCAGAACAGTCCTGTGTACAGAGCCTGCTCTGTCGGGAAGGGGACTCCCGCAGCGCTCATGGGGTAGTCTCAGGAGTCCTGGGTCTGCGTGCCGGCACACTGGTGCTGCTGAGGTTGCGTCGAGATGTTCCTTTGGAGCAAGTCATGCCGGTCGGCAGATCCCGAGCATATCAGGAGTTCAGCGTCAGCATCCTCAATCATGTCGTTCTAGAGAGGACGCTGGGCCTTAGCTCCGAAGGAGATGTGGTCTACACATCGGATCCAGAGGAAGCCTGTAGACAGGTAGCCGAAGGCAGTTACCAACTGGCCTTCCTGCTGAATCGTCCGGAACTGAAGGCAGTCAAGGCTGCCGCCGACGCGCACGACAGAATGCCGGGCAAGTCCACATACTTCCATCCCAAGCTCCCGGCCGGTCTGGTCATCAACCCGCTGGACTGATCGGGTGTGCGAAAGGCGCCCGCTATATCCTGACGGCTTTCACTGAATTGACACCGGGAAGCGTAAGAATCTGCTGCAACTGCTCTTCCCCCAGAGGCTCATCGAGGGCCAGGATCATGAGGGCCTTTCCCCGCGGCTGGAGTCGAGACAGATGCATGGAGCTGATATTACGATCGGCCTGGCCTATTAAGTTGCCGACGGCGCCGACCAGCCCGGGCTGGTCGAGATGCTCGCAGAATAGGAGATAGCCCTCCGTGGGCACGATGTCCATCCAGAAGTCATTGACACGGACGATATGGTTTTCGTTGTCCCTGAGTGCTCCCGACACGGTGGTAGCCCCTGCATTGGTGTCGACTTCCAGTGTGAGCAGGTTTGAGTAGTTCTGACAGACCGCCTCTCTTTCCTCGCCGATCTTCAGGCCGCGTTGCGCGGCTATGAAGCCGACGTTGACCGTGTTCACCTGTTCCTCGCTTACCCGTTGCAGCAACCCGGCGATGAGCGCAGCTTTGACAGGAGTGCAATCGTAATCGGCCAGTCCCCCGCAGTAGGTGATGCGTATCGCGCTCACCTGTCCCTCCATGAGCTGGCTGGCAAGGCTACCCATATCTGCAGCTAACCTCATGAATGGGACCAGTTCAGGAGCCACCTGAGGCGCATTGACGGCGTATCTGCTGTAACGTCCCTGGAGCACGGCCAGCACCCCTTCGGCGACGTCTTTGGCAACACTAGCCTGAGCTTCAACTGTCGAAGCGCCTAGATGAGGGGTGACGATTATCCTGTCCTCTTTGAACAGATGGCTCTGGGTTACCGGTTCATTGGCAAAGACGTCGAAGGCGGCGCCAGCCAATCTCCCGTTGTCGATTGCCCTGATCACACCTTCCTCGTCGATCAACCCGCCCCGTGCACAGTTGATGATCCGGGCCGTGGGCTTGAGTCTTGCCAGCTCCTTGTCCCCGATGAGTCTTTCGGTGGCTGGCGTCAGCGGAACGTGGAGAGTGATGAAATCGGACTCACTAAGGAGCCGGTCCAGGGACACCAGCTCGACCTTGAGGTTGCGGGCATGCTCCTCAGAGACAAACGCGTCATCGGCGATGACACGCATCTCAAAGGCCTGTGCCCGCCTGGCGACCTCGGAGCCCACGTTACCTATGCCTATGATCCCCAGAGTCTTACCCCGGAGTTCGGTACCTATCAGTTCTTCTCTTCGCCATATACCCGACTTGAGTTCGCTGTCGGCTTTCGTTATGTTGCGTGCCAGCGCCAGCATGAGGGCCATAGTGTGTTCTGCGGCGGCCACAACATTGCCCGCCGGGGCATTAACCACCACTATGCCCTTCCTGGTGGCGGCATCGATATCGATGTTGTCTATGCCGGCTCCGGCTCGACCGATAACCTTCAGTCTCTTGCCCGATTCGATGACGTCTGCGCCAACTCTAGTCTGACTGCGCACAATCAGAGCATCGTAATCGCCAACTATAGCCCTGAGTTGTGCTTGGCTCAGACCCGTTCGTATGTCTACCTGAGCACAGCCGTGCAGAGCTTGTATCCCCTGTTCAGCGATTGGATCGGCAACCAGAATTCTCATCATCTTGGTCGGACAACCTCGGGTATAGTACATGAGCCGTGTTTCGACCCCGGGCGTTGTTCTTTGCCCGGTTCTCAGGCCTTCGTCGCTTTGGGCAGAGCCTCTTTCAATGCCTCCAGGAATGACTCGATGTCATCGTCGCTCACATAGCCCAGGTGCCCGATGCGGAGTATGCTGTGTGCCAGCTTCTCCATGCCTCCGGCAACTATTACCTGGTGCTCTTCCCTGAGTACGCGGATCAGTTTGGAGACGTCGATTCGCTCCGATCCTCTTACCGCCGTGACGGTGTCGGAAGCGTAATCCTCGTCCGGGAACAGAGAGAGGCCCAGCGACTTCACGCCGGCTCGTGTTCTGCTGCCGATGCGGGCGTGCCGCCTGAATATGCCGTCCAGTCCTTCCTCCAGCATCATGTCCAGGGCAGTGTCCAGGGCATAGAAGACCGAGATAGCCGGTGTCCAGGGGGTCTGCCCTTTCTGGAGACAGTCTCTGTTCAGTGAGAAATCCCAGTAACAGCGCGGCATTTTGGCCTGTGCGTGGGCCTGCCAGGCTTTCTCGCTTACGCTAACCATGGCCAGCCCGGGTGGGACCATCCATCCCTTCTGAGAACCGGTGACTACCACGTCACAATGCCAATCGTCGACAGGCAGGTTAATGCAACCCAGGCTTGATATCGCATCGACCAGGATGAGCTTGTCGAAGTCTCTGGCCACCACGCTTATCTCGCGCAGGTCGTTGGTCATCCCGGTCGATGTTTCATTGTGTACCACAAGCACGGCTTTGATGCTGCCATTCGCGTTCAATGTCCTCTTGACCGCGTCGATGTCCACGGGCTTCCCCCAGTCAAAGCAGAGAGGGATTACTTCAGCGCCGTATGCCCTGCCGATATCCATGAACCGGTCGCCAAAGAACCCGTTGGAAATGCACAAGACCTTGTCGCCGGGCGATAGAGTGTTGACAATGGCTGCCTCCATTCCACCGGTGCCGGAAGACGTAAGCAAGAAGACGTCTCCTTTGGTCTGGAAGACCTTCTTCAATCTCTCTGTGATGGACGCTAGGAGCGGGACGAATCCTTCTCCGCGGTGGTTCATCATCTGCCGCCCCATGGCCTCAAGGGTCTCGGGTGGGCAGGGAGTCGGGCCTGGAATACGTAGCTGCATCTTCTTTTCCCTCCTGTTCATTCTTGCGTTATCGAGCATGATCCGTGTCTTATACTATGAGCGAGCAGGCAATCCGCCGCCTGCCCGGATGCATTGGCTCGCTCACAGCGACACGGGACTACGGTTGTTTAATAGCAATCCTGACAAAACGACGTTTCCCGATCCGCATTGTGCTGCCCTCCCGCGCCTGGACAGAAGTACTGCGCACCTGGCTGCCGTCGATTTCTATGGCGTTCTGCGCAAGCAGTCGCTTCAGTTCGCTGGTGCCCCTAACCAGTCCCTCTCTGATCAACGTCGGAGCGATATCGAACTGGTAGAGCCCCTCGCCGAGATAGGTAGCCGGGAACGTGCATGCGGGAATCTCGCCCGGTGTCTCCCGGTTCTGAAAGACATGGGTGAAATGCTCCTCTGCTGCCCTGGCTGCCTGTGTGCCGCAGAACTGCTCGACTATTTCGTGAGCCAGTCGTTTCTTCAGGTTCATAGGGTTACCGGCGTGCATTTCCAGTTGCTCCTTGAACTCGGCGATCTCGCCCTCAGGAACATCCGTCACCAGCTCAAAGTAGTCGAGAATAAGCGTGTCCGGGATAGACATCACCTTACCGTAAATATCCCGTGGAGGCTCAGCAATGCCTATGTAGTTGTTCAGGCTCTTACTCATCTTCTGATGGCCGTCGGTACCGACCAGTAGGGGGACCAGAAAAACCTGTTGGGGAGGCTGCCCCAGGCTTTGCTGTAGCTCTCTGCCCAGGAGGCAGTTGAATTTCTGGTCAAGTCCGCCGAATTCAACATCTGCCTCGATGGCTACCGAATCATAGCTTTGAAGCAGGGGGTAGAGCATCTCGGTCAACGATATGGGGTTGCCAGAACCGTAGCGCTTGCCGAAATCCTCTCTAGCCAGAAGCTGCGCTACCGTGAATCTGCTGGTAAGCCCGATTACATCGTCCAGAGTGAATTTGGAAAACCATTCGCTCTGCCACCGTAGCTCCGTCTTGTCCTTATCCACCACTTTGAAGAACTGATCCATATAGGTCTGAGCGTTGCTCTCTATTTGACTCGGGGAGAGCATAGGGCGTGTGGCTGACTGACCGCTGGGGTCGCCGATCCTGGCCGTCCAGTCGCCGATTATAAGGGTTACCTTGTGTCCCAGTTCCTGCAGTTGACGCAGCTTTCTGAGCCCCACCACATGTCCCAGGTGGATGTCAGGAGCGCTGGGGTCTAAACCTTCCTTCAGAGTCAGAGTTCGGCCCGAGGTCAACAGTTCTATCAGCTCCGACTCGACGATGACCTCAGCCACCCCTCGTCTGAGTATGTGGGTGAACTGCAACTCCTTCATATCAAACCTCTTGCGAAAAATGCCTCTACCGCCCGGACGTCCTTTTCCATCTGTGCCTTTAGCTCTTCAACAGAGCGAAAGCGTCGTTGGCCCCGCAATCTCCGCACGAATTCCACCCTTATCTCGTTGCCGTACAAATCCCCCTGGTAATCGAGCACATAGGTCTCCACCACCTTTTTTCCCGGCCCAAAGGTAGGACGGGTGCCGATACTGGTTGCTGAAGGAAACTGCCCATCATCGATCTGGGTAATGGTAGCATAGACGGCGTCGCCCGGTAATGCCTGTTGTGGCTTTATGTCCAGATTGGCTGTGGGAAATCCCAAAGTTCGTCCGCGCTTGTCAGAACTGATAACCCTGCCCGCCACATGGAAATAGCGCCCCATCAGCCTCTTCACCTTTTCCGTATCGCCTTGAGCCAGAGCCTGACGGATAAGCGTGCTGCTCACCACCTCGCCGTCGATGGTGTAAGGGGGGACGCTCTCCACGCTGAACCCCATCTCGCGCCCTAGCTCGCGCAGTCGACGGATATCTCCCTCTCGACCGCGCCCCAGACCGAAGTCAGGTCCCACCATAATGCCTCGCATCTTGAGGTGTTGCCTGAGCAGGGACATGAACTCAGAGGCGCTTAGCCTTGCCACCTCGGGGGTAAAGGTGAGCACTACCACCAGCTCTATCCCCAGACCTCGAAGCAACCTGACTCTCTCGTCCAGTTCGCTCAGCCAGGGCAGGTGATCGCCGGGACGCATCACGGACTGAGGATGAGGGTTAAAGGTGACTACTGCGCTGGTAAGGGCTTCCTGTTCTGCCCGCAGCCGGAGTCTCTCCAGCAGATGGCGATGCCCCGCATGTACTCCGTCGAATACACCTATGGAAACAAGTGTGGCCCTTCCGGTAGCTATCCTGGCTAGTTCTTGCTCGATGCCCATGGCTTCATGGTTTGATCCTCACTCGCTGGGTAGCAATGCTCCTGTTTCTGGCTTCGGCCAGCGGCAATAGCTGGGACATCAAGAGGCGGAAGTTCTCAAAGGTGAGCGATTGAGGACCATCGGCAAGAGCCAAATCAGGGTCGGGGTGGACTTCTATGAGGAGACCGTCGGCCCCGGCAGCTACTGCTGCTAAGGCCACCGGGGTAACCAGATACCATTTGCCGGTTGCGTGACTGGGGTCGGCGATGATCGGTAGATGACTGACTTTCTCTATGATCGGTATAGCGTTAATGTCCAGGGTGTTGCGGGCGTAGTCTTCAAAGGTCCTGATGCCACGTTCGCATAGAACAACCTTCTCGTTTCCCTGGGCAAGCAGATATTCGGCGGCCAGCAGCCATTCGGACATATTGGCGGACATGCCGCGTTTCAGCAAGACCGGCTTCCTCGTCCTGCCCACCTCGTCCAGCAGAACGTAGTTCTGCATGTTCCTGCTGCCGATCTGAAGCATGTCGGCGTACTGGGCCACCAGGTCTACGTCGTCGGGCGACATAACCTCGGTGACCACGGGCATTTGAGTCTTGTGGCCTACCTCCGCCAGAAGCCTGAGGCCGTTTGCCCCCAGTCCGCGAAATGCGTAGGGAGATGTGCGCGGCTTATAGGCGCCCCCCCGCAGAATACTGGCCCCGGCTTCTTTGACCGCCCGGGCCGTTACCAGAAGCTGTTCCTCGCTCTCCACGGCGCAGGGTCCGGCCATCACCACTATCTCATCCCCGCCGATCACCACACCGTTCACTTCGACTATGGTGTCCTCGGGATGAAACTCGCGACTGGCGAGTTTGTAAGGTTTGCTCACTGGGATTACCTGGTCGACACCCGGGAGCGATTCCAATGCATCCCGGAGGCCGGGGAATGATTCTCCCACTACCCCGATCACCGTGCGTTCAACACCATGCGGTATATACACCCTGAGCCCGGCGTCTTCGATCCTGTTCCTGACCCGGGTGATTGCATCCTGGGTGCAGCCGATTCTCATGATCACGATCATGTGTTACCTCCGTTCGGTGGGGATGTGGTGTTCTTCAGCGTTCTTGCTTCTCCCAGGTAGATGTGTACGATCTCCTCAGCTTCCTTTTGAGTATTCGTAAGCATCAGGACTCTCAGGCAGCGGGGCAGATCGTGCGGGACGTTCATCTCGTGTCCGCAAAGCAGGGCAAGGTTGGGCGGCCATCCCAACTCTCGCGTGGCAGCGGCTGGAAACTCGACATTTAAGTCTGACGTGGTGGTGAAGAAAATGGCGGCTATATCGCTGACTTCAACCTGGTTTGCCCGCGTCATCTGCACAAGGAGCTCCTTCGCTGCCGCAAGGACGCTCTCCTTATCATTTCTCGGAACGGTGATGGCACCCCTGATGCCACGGCACTGCAATATAGCATTCCCTCTTTCAGAATCTGGGCGACAGCCTATCTGATTTGTCATGCTTCGTCAATACGGCCCGCTTCGCTAGCGAGATACCTACCATTACTATATATCGTGATCCGAGGCATGTCAAGGGGTATACCCCGTTCTTCGTAGAAAAAGGTCGGTTTTTGGCCATCGCGTCCTTCGTTGTGCATTTGTCTGGTAACAGCACCACGTGGTAAAGTGATGCGGGGTGGTGGCGCTGACGGCGGCGAGAACTGTGGTTTCCGGCCATGGAGAGAGAGAGATTTGATACTCTGGTGGGGAAGGCCATCGACAGTTTGCCACCCGAGTTTCAATGCGAACTGGAGAACGTGGATGTTGTGGTACAGGACTGGCCGACGCACAGGCAGTTGAGAAGCGCCAGGCTGGCCAATCGTCGACAATTGCTGGGGCTCTATGAGGGGGTGCCACAGACCAGACGGGGGAGGAGTTATGCCATGGTTCTTCCCGACAAGATAAGCATTTTCCAGAGGCCAATCGAGGCGATGTGCAGTTCGGAAGAGGAGGTCGAGGTGAGGATAGGGGAGGTGGTGCGCCACGAGTTGGCACATCACTTCGGCATCGATGAGCGTACCTTGCGACGGATAGAACGAAGGCGGCGGTCCTCCTGGCGGTAGCTACAGGCTCCTGTCCGTTAAGAACATCTTTATGACCGGAGACTGGGACCTGCACGGCCATGCCATATTGCTCGTGCGGATGAAACGGAAGGCGCGGGCGTCACAGCCATGACCGCGTTTTTGGGCTCAGAAATGGACAGTATGATCAAGCGGGCGGCAGATGATCTGGCACGAAGCGGGTACGCCATCGCATTGAGCGGGGCCGGTATGTCTACCGAGTCGGGGATAGCCGATTTCAGAGGGCCCAGGGGGATTTGGACCACCGATAGGAAGGCAGAGGCAGAGGCCTATCAGAGATACGATCTTTTCCTCCGTGATCCCCGGGCGTACTGGGAGGGCATGCTCGGTGTGCAGGGGAGACACGGGGCGTTCTACGACGAAATACGGAAGTCTGTGCCGAATCCGGGTCATTATGCCCTGGCTGAACTCGAGGCCCTGGGCAGGCTTAAGTGCGCGATCACACAGAATATCGACGGTTTGCATGTAAAGGCAGGCAGCAGGAGGGTCATAGAGTACCACGGCAGCATCCACAGGCTGAGGTGTATTGCCTGCGGCTCGAGGTTTGCCCGGGAAGAAGTGAGTCTGGACGAACTCCCCCCTCGCTGCCCGTGCGGTACTGCCCTTAAGTACGATGTGGTGCATTTCAAGGAAGCCATACCTTTTGATGTCATGGAAGAGGCGGAAAGGGAGGCCCTCCGGTGTGACCTGATGCTGGTCTGCGGGACATCGGCAGTGGTCTACCCCTTTGCCGGTCTGCCGAGGATTGCGAGATTCGGTGCTCGCCGGTCGCTCCTGGGTCTGGGCACGATCAGGCGCAGACCCGGTCTCAGGGTCATAGAGGTCAACGCCGAATCCACGCCTCTCACCGATGAAGGTGTATCAGACTATTTGATCCAGGGGAAGACGGGTGAGATACTGCCCCGCATAGCCGCAGAGGTTAGAAAGGCGCGCTCAGCCTTTGCTGGTGAGCATAATCCTCTCCTTGGTGACCAGGCGGGAGAGGCCAAGCGTGAGCAGGGCTAAGGCAGCGGCAACTGCCAGCGAGACAAAGACAATGCTCTGCGACGCCAGGCCAGACCCCAGCAAGCCGTAGTTGAGAGGAACGACGACTGCGGCTAGCAGGCCCACCAGGACAGCGTTAACCCACTGGACCCTGGTGATTATTAGCTGTAACGCTACCAGCAGAGTAACAAAGAAGAAAAATATCAGCGGAACAGCAACCAGGGCGGCCGTTAATGATGCCGCACCGGGCATGACGGATTGCCCTGCTCTGGGAGCCAGGAACAGCTGTTTCGTGCCGGCTACGGCAGCATACGCAAGTATCAGGCCGAAAACCACACAGGGCACAAATATTGCCAGGCTCTTCGCCAGGCAGACCTGCTTCAGGCTCAGCGGCGTACACAGCAAAGACTCGAGCTAGCGCTTTGTCTTCTCCATCGTAAGGTTTTGGGCGGTGCCAAACAGGCAAAATACCAGCATCAAGCTCAGGGCAAGCATGACGAGAGTAGTACCCATTAGTGGTTCTATGGCAGAGACTACCTCGGCCGGTGCTAGTCCCTGCTCTATCAGGGCGTCGATTTCTCCTCCGATCACACCGCCCAGCGCTCTGACACCCACGACCGCCATGATGACCAGAGCGAGCCCTGCGTGGAGGTAGAAGGCACCCGTGCGCAGAGCCTCCCTCAGATCCTTTTTCAAGATCACCGTTGTCTGTCTCATCGGTCCCCGCCTTTCGTCAGCCTGACGTAGGTCTGCTCCAGAGATGTCTCGCCGCTTCGTACGTCGTCCATCTGCGCAGAGAGCTTTATCTCCCCCCGGTCTATCAGAGCAATGCGGCTGCAAATCCGCTGCACTTCATCGAGGTTGTGGGAACTGAGAAAGACGGTCTTGCCTCTCTCTGCCAGGTCCAGAACGGTCTGCCTGACCTCTAGCTGACCTGTAGGGTCAAGGCCAGCCGTGGGTTCGTCCAGTATGAGGAGGTCGGGGTCATGAAGCATGGACCGTGCCAGCGCCAGCCTCTGCCTCATTCCCTTGGAGTAAGAGGCTACCTTGTCCCCTGCTCTGTCGCCTAGCCCGGCCATCTCCAGCATTTCGTCTATTCTCCTGCCTTTCGCCGTCGGAGACAGTCCGTAGATCTGAGAATAGTAGTCCAGGTTCTCGTAGCCGGTCATATTTTCATATAGCCCATCAGCCTCCAGGACAAAGCCGACCCTTTGCCTGGCGTCGTCAGACCCGGCGTTCTTGCCTAGAATGAGCGCCCTGCCTGAGGTGGGCGGGAAGAGCCCCATGATAACCCTGATGGTGGTGGTCTTGCCGGCTCCGTTAGGCCCGAGGTAGCCGAATACGTCTCCCTGCTCGACGACGAAGCTGATATTCTTGAGGATGGGACGGCCGCCCAGCGTTTTGCTGACGTTGTCGAGCGCTACTGCGGCTTGAGCCATGTGAGTCCCCGCGTGCCTGCGGTGTCAGAGTGCACTCGCATGGTAACATAGCCACATATAGGCGTCCAGTATCTACCGATCGGCGCTCGTCTGCTGTGGTTTCCTACATCACCCTCTTCAGCCTCGGGTTGGGGGTGAGGCCGGGCATTCTGCCCCTCTTGGCGATGGGCCGGTCCTCCACTTCGTGAAGGTCGGCGGTGAAGTCGATGGGCCTGGCATCGCTAATGTAGCTGCCCACGGCGAACACATCCACCGGTGCCCCTTCCTCCAGGAAATGCCGGATTCGATCGGGGTCGAGCCCGCCGCTGGCCACTATTTTCACTTCTGTGAACCCTTCGAGGTCCAGCCAGGCCCTCACCTCTTTGACCAGGCCGGGAGTGACACGGCCTCTTTCCGACGGTGTGTCCAGTCTTACCCCGTATAGCTTTCCCTGCATCGCTTTGGCCACGGCGACGCTCTCTCTAACCTCGTCCTCAAATGTGTCAACCAGTGCAATGCGCGGCACTTCGGGCGGCATGTGCCTGTCAAAAGCAATAGTCGCTTTGGCGGTGCTGTCCATGATGATGATCAGTGCATGGGGGATTGTTCCTGTAGGTTCGATGCCGGCGAGCTTTGCCCCCGCGATGCTGGCGCATCCCGTACAGCCTCCCACTATGGCGGCGTACTCCATGATGCCCACCACCGAAGGATGGACGTGCCGGGCCCCGAAGCTAATGACCGGAATGCCGCGCGCAGCCTCAATGCATTCCCGTGCGGCGGTGGCCCATCCGCTGCAATGGGCAAGCATGCCCAGATAGGTTGTTTCATAGGCCCCATAGCTCCGGTATGGAGCTCTTATACGCAGCACCACCTCCTTCCGGCTGATGGGCGTGCCTTCCTCCAGTGTCCAGACTTCACAGTCCTCGCCGGGGAGCACCCGGGCCAGCAGGGATTTGACCTCCTCGATACCGCAGAAAATGCCGTCCCTGCGGGGGAATACCTCCATGGTTGCCACGGGGTTAATCCCCTCTTTCCTCAGTATCTCCACCGTGCGTGGAAAATAGATGTCGGCGGTTTCTCCGCTCAACCATGAGTCGGGGATTTCGAATCGAGGCTGAGGCGTCCGGCCCGGCGGCCTGACCAGCCTCGCTCCAAGCACATTCTCCATATAGTCCAGGGCCCAGAAGTGAGCCTTTCTGTCGAACGACGCTACGCAATCAACAGGGACCTCTACGTCGTAGCCTCTGTTCCTGGCATCAATTACCGCCTGCAGAATGCAGATGTGCGTCGTTACGCCGCAGATGACCAGGGTCTCGGGTCTGATCGCCTCCAACCTCTGGTCCAGAGACGTAGCGTAGAAGCTGCTAAAAGTCTGTTTCGGTATTATCTGACCCGGGTATTGCGAAAGCTCGGGTATAAGCTTGGCCTCCTCCGTGCCTTCAACGCAATGGGGTGGGAACATCTTGAATTCCGGATCGTCGGCTGAATGGCGATCGCATACATACAGTATCTCTGAACCCTGCGCCAGCTCCTGCTCCAGCAGTTTCTGGACATTGGGTATGATATTCCGGGCCTCCGGTCCGCAATAGAGCGAATAGCCTTCCTCGAGAAAGCCGCGCAGCATATCTATGACGATCACCGCTCTTGCCATGGTATCACCAGTGGTCGGGCTCGGGTCTGTAGCCCTCCTGTAGTAACGCGATATAGCGCTCCAGGACAGAACCCGCCTGCGCGCTTCCTGCCTTCAGCAGCTCCAGGACGCTCTCCAGCATCCGCAGTTCGTGCTCTATCTGCAGCGCCAGATTGCAGTCATTGCCGCAACAGGAGCCCCATTCCGCTCTTGCCAGATGAGATTCCTTCATCTCCACCATATCTTCCACTTCTGCAATGCACTCCGCCCGCCTTTCCGGATCGGCGATCTTGTCGCGCAGTGACATAACACTCTGAACGGCCTCCTTGCTGATCATGAGCATTTGCACTCCATCTGGCCAGTCGCTGCCGTAGATTTCCCGATCTGCCCCGCTCTGTGTCGGCGGGTTCAGTGCAGGAAGTGGCGAACGCCGGTGAACACCATGGCCACATTGTGCCTGTCTGCCAGTGCGATCACCTCGTCATCCCTTACAGAGCCCCCGGGCTGGATAATGGCGGTCACTCCCTGCTTGATCGCCAGTTCCGGACCATCGGGAAAGGGGAAGAAGGCATCCGAGGCAAGGACGCTGTCCCTGGCTTGATCCCCGGCCCTTTTCAGGGCCAGCTCGACGCTTACCACCCGGCTTGGCTGTCCGGCGCCCATACCCAACAGTGCCTGATCCCTGGCGATGACTATCGCGTTGGACTTTATGCCTTTGACTGCCCTCCAGGAAAACAGCAGGTCTGCCAGCTCGGTCTCTGTCGGTTGGCGCCTGGTCACTGTGCGGGGTTGGAGTTCCGACTCGGCCAACGAGTCCGGTGCCTGTGCCAAAAAGCCTCCTCTGATATGGCGAAAGGTGAGGCGCGATTCCGACCGCGTAGTCCCGGGATAGGGGGCGACCCTGACGAGACGCAGGCTCGCCTTGCGGCTCAACAACTCCAGGGCCTTCTCTTCATACTCCGGGGCCACCACTGCGTCGTAATGAGTCTTGTCTATCTCGGTGGCGGCAGCGAGCCCTATGCCCCTATTGCTGGCCACGATGCCACCGAAGGCAGCCACGGGGTCGCCGGCCAACGCCCGTCGATACGCCTCTGCCGGGTCATCATGAGAGGCAAGCCCGCACGAGTTGTTGTGCTTGATTATGGCGATGGTGGGAGCCGTAAAGTCGCTGAGCAGGTTCAGGGCAGCGTCCAGGTCCAGGAGGTTGTTGAAGGAGATCTCAGGCCCGCCGAGCTGCTCCAGTGACCCCAGGCCGTCGTGCCTCTGTCTAACGCTTTGCTCCGTGTAGAATGCCGCTTCCTGATGGGGATTCTCGCCGTAGCGCAGGCTGCGCTGCTTTCTTAACGCGACCGTCATCTCCTCGGGGAAAGCATCTTCATTCAGATACTGGGCGATGGCCGTGTCGTAGACGGCCACGTGCTGGAACGCCTTCTGTGCTAGCTTCTTTCTGGATTGCAGATCTATACCGCCCTGTCGGAGCCCTTGCAGGACTGCATCGTAGTCGCGGGGATCAACTACCACCAGCACCGAAGGGTAGTTCTTGGCTGCCGAGCGGATCATGGTCGGCCCGCCGATATCTATGTTCTCCAGCGCCTGATCCAGGGCAACGTCAGGCTTACGCACGGTTTCCACGAAGGGATAGAGATTGACAACTACCATGTCAAGGGGCTCGATTCGATTCTGGCTGAGCTCCGATAAGTGCTGGGGCAGATCACGTCGCGCCAGGATCCCACCGTGTACTGCTGGATGTAGTGTCTTCACCCGCCCGTCGAGAATCTCTGGAAAGCCGGTTAAGTCCGATATGCTGTGTACCTTAACCCCGGCGGCCTCCAGTGACCTCTTGGTCCCTCCGGTACTGAAGATCTCAACACCCTGTTCTTGCAGACCTCGGGCGAAATCGACCACGCCCGCCTTATCCGAAACGCTGATTACGGCACGCACAGGACCTCCTTCAATCTATTATTACTCTTTCGCCGCCTTCTGCTCTCGTAACCTCACCGATGACTATGGCCTCGGGCAGGATACTGGTGAGCTCCGTTATGTGCTGTCGGGCACAGATAATGGTCATGCCTATGCCCATGTTGAACACCCGGTACATTTCGCCCTCTTCTATACCGCCTTTCTCCTGGATGAGCCTGAAGATGGATGGCACGTCCCACGAGTCTCTATGGAGGCGGGCGGCGAATTGCTCGGAGAGAACACGGGATATGTTGCCCGGAAAGCCGCCACCGGTGATGTGAGCCAGACCTTTCGTGAGCGGCAGGGCCGGCTTGAGTTCGGGATAGTAGCAACGGTGAGCCCGGAGAAGCTCTTCTCCGAGGCTTGTCCCTAGCTCCGGGTGGAACTCACCTAAGCACGACGGGCTGCTATCTATGTCGAAGACCTTGCGCACAAGAGAGTAGCCGTTAGTGTGCAAGCCGGAGGAGGGCAGTCCCAGGATTCCGTCACCGGTTGTGATGTCACTGCCGTTGACGATACTGCTCTCTTCTACTACCCCGACGATGAAACCTACCAGGTCGTACTCGTCTTCGGAGTACATGCCGGGCATTTCGGCCGTCTCACCGCCGATCAGGGAGCAGCCGACATCTTGACATGCCCGGACCAGGCCCGAAACAATGGCTTCTACCTGCGGGGGTCTGAGTTTGCCCGCTCCGATATAGTCGAGGAAGAAAAGAGGCTCGGCGCCGCAACAGAGGATGTCGTTCACGCAGTGGTTCACTATGTCGATCCCGACGGTATCGTGCCTGTCGAGGAGCGATGCTATCTTGAGTTTGGTACCCACTCCGTCAACGCTGGAGACAAGGACCGGCTCGTCATAGCCTTTCAGCCGGAACATACTGCCGAAAAAGCCCGCCCCAATGACCTCGGGGCGGAATGTTGCTCTAACCTGGCGGCCGACGGTCTTCTTCACTTCGTCGGCCAGGCCAATGTCTACTCCTGCAGCGAAATATGCCCGGTCGTTGGCGAAGCCGGGCCGTCTAGAATCTGGCTTCACTGAGGTCCTCCTGGCGAGTCGCTTCCAGTGTCAGTTTGTCCATCTCTATCTGCACCGGAATCGGATATGCTCCTGTGAAGCAGGCGAGACAGAAAATGTCTCTGGGCAGGTCCACGGCCCGAATCAGGCCATCGAGGCTGAGATATCCCAGCGAATCAGCGCCGACGCACTCCCTGATCTCAGGGACTGTCCTCTTTGCCGCGATGAGTTGCCATCTCGGCGCCGTATCCACCCCGAAGAAGCAGGGGTAGCGAATGGGAGGGGCACAGATGCGGAGGTGGACCTCTGCTGCACCTGCCTTCCTGAGCATGCTCACTATCTTGGGAGTAGTCGTGCCGCGAACAATACTGTCATCGACGACCACGAGCTTCTTCCCAGCTATCACCCGGGAGAGCGGGTTGAACTTCAGCTGGACGCCCAAGTCCCGCATCCTCTGGTCGGGTTCAATGAAGGTGCGTCCCACATAGCGGTTCTTGAGCAGGCCCTCGCAGTATGCGGTTTCAGCAGCGTTAGAGTAGCTTATGCCGGCGGCCGTGGCTGAGTCGGGAATACCCATGACCAGGTCAGCATCAACGGGGTACTCTTGGGCCAGTGCTCTCCCCATGGCTTCCCTCGC
>PWRA01000094.1 GCA_003556385.1 Dehalococcoidia bacterium
GACGGGACACAGGAGTGGGCCGGCATCACAGGACCCGGGGAGATGCCCACGTCGATCAACCCCGAGCAGGGCTGGCTCGCCAACTGGAACAACAAGCCGATCGCGGGCTGGCCGTTCGCTGAGAGCGACTTCCACTGGGGCGAGGGTCACCGGGTTCAGGTCCTGCTGAACACGATGGCTGCAATGGCGCCTGCGGAGAACCTGACTACAGACCACCTGAATCAGATCAACCAGGTCGGAGGCTATCATCATACGGAGGGAATGGCCTTCGTTAGCTACGTGATAGACGCGGCCCAGGCCTATCTTGCCGGGAACGGCGATCCACAGGTTGCCGAAGCGTTGAGCTATCTTGCAGCGTGGGCTACCGCAGAGCCTCTGCCCGTTAGCTACGCGGACTTCGTGTCACCCAAATGGCCGGATGATGAGAACCCCACGTACGACCACGCCGGGCTGACCATCTTCGACGCCTGGTACGATCGGATCGTGACCGGGGTCTTTGACGGTATTCTGCCGCCTGACCTGGTCGGGCGGGTGAAGGGTAGTCCCAGCCTGTTGCTCCGGGTGTTTGAGGGCCAGACGGTCTACGACTATCTCGGAGAGACAGACGGAGACGCACTGATTGTGGAGGCGCTGCAGGAGGCGATTGCACACTTAGAGGCCGAATACGGCGAGGACATGGCCGAATGGCTTACCGACGTGCGGATGCAGCGTTATGACGAGATGGGGGCGCTGCCCGGCGGTGCACTACATCCCAGGATGAACCGCGGTACCTACAACCACATCGCCGAGCTCTCCGCACCGCTACCCCGGGGTCAGAGTGTCATACCGCCCGGACAGAGCGGATTCATGTGGTTGGAGATAGTCGATGGCAGGACTCCGACCCCCAGGCCCAGTGAGCACTCCCATGACCAGGTATTGCTCTATGCAAGCTGGACGTACAAGCCCATGCTTCTTACTCTTGAGGATGTCGAGGCAGTGGAGACCTGGCGCAGGGAGTACTTTGAGTAAGGCTGCGGCCTGATCGGCATAGCCTGTCAGGATTACAGTGAGGTGTTGCGAGAGCCGGGACGAGTCCCGGCTCTCGCCTTTCTTGACTGTGTTTCGCTGTTGCTCTGCGGCCCGAGGATGAAGGCAGATGCCGGGACGTTTGCTATCCTGTAGGTAGGCTAGCCGGATCTTCTTCTGGCCAGGAGGTAAGCGGCCAGAGCCACGACCACCACTGCTCCGACAACCCCTGCTACCAGCGGCCAGTTGACCATCGGGATACTCTCGAACCGAGCGGTGACCGAGTAATCCCCGTCTACGATAATGGTCGTTGTGGCCTCACCGGCATCGCCGACTGTGTCTGTATCCCCGACCCAGTCGACAAAGCGGTAGCCCTCATCGGGGATGGCCGCCAGGTCGACCGCAGTGCCGGCGGCATAGGCGAACTCCCCCTCGCCGGGCTCTACCACCAGACCTCCGCCGGTGCTGGAGACAGCCAGGTGATACTCCGGCCCTTCTGCGATGGCATAGAGGTTATCATCAAAGGAACCTGCGTAGATGGTCCGTCCGGGCCCAATGGCAGGCGAGGACTGAACGAGAAACTCGGTGCTGAAGGTCCACCTGGCGGTGCCGTCCGGATCAACGGCGTATATTGTGTTATCAAAGGAGCCGAAGTAGATGACGCCGTCGGCCGCCACCGCAGGAGAGGAGGCGACGTGCCCCTCCGTAGCCAGGCTCCACTTCTCATTGCCGGCGGCGTCCACGGCGTAGAGCTTATTGTCGTATGACCCGACGTAGACGGTACCGTCGGCGGCAACCGCCGGGGAGGAGAAGATGATGTCGCCGGTGGCGAAGGTCCACTTCAGCGTGCCTTCGGAGTCGAGTGCATACAGATTGCCATCGAATGCCCCGATGTAGACGGTGCCGTCAGCGGCTACCGCGGGAGACGATTCTATGGGCCCTTCCGTGGCGAACCTCCACCTTTCTGCGCCGTCAGGAGCTATTGCATAGACGTGACCGTCCCGGGAGCCGACATAAATTGTGCCGTCCGCTCCTATCGCCGGCGAGGAGAATACGATCGATTCGGTGGTGAAGGTCCATCTCTCGGTGCCATCTGGGTTCAGTGCGTAGAGATTGTGATCGGTGGAGCCGAAATAGAGGGTGCCGTCTGCTCCTATGGCGGGAGACGAACGCACTTCGCCGCCGGTGACAAAGCTCCACTTCTGGGTGCCGTCGGGGTTTATGGCATAGAAGCTATGGTCGTCAGAACCGACGTAGACGGTGCCATCGGCTCCTATGGCGGGAGAAGAGATGATGTGGGAGCCGGTAGCGAACCTCCACTGTTCGCTTGCATCGGGTCTCAGGGCATAGAGATTGTGGTCATATGACCCGAAGTAGACGGTGCCGTTGGCTGCCACGGCGGGCGAGGAAGCGACAGGCGCACCGGTGGTCACGTTCCACTTCAGGTCTGGCGTTCGTGGACCGTTGTGAGGGCTTCTGCCCGTGCGCTGCGGGTTCTGGCCGAACATTGGCCATGGGCTTTCGGCAGGCTCTGCCGTCGTGGCGATCAGGCCGCCGGCAGCTATCGACAGCAGGGCCAGGCACATGAGAACCGCTGCACCGATCAAAGCCATCCACCTGTTCATGGGTCACCTCCTGGCTTCTGTGCTGAATTTGTGACGGGTCGATATGCGCAAGACATGGGCAGACATTATAACAGCCCGTTGCCGGCAGAGGGAATCGCTTGACGCGCCATACCATAGTTTGTAATATCTGTTCGCGAAACGCCGAAAGGAGGACTTCATGCTAGACGTATTCATGACCGAAGAGCGCAGGAAATTCCGGCGGGAGGTGCAGGACCTGGTACAGAGCGTGCCTCGACAGCTTATACTGGACATGGACGCCGACAAGGTCGAGTTCCCCTATGAGTTCGTCCGGGAGGCCGGCCGGAGGAATCTGCTGGGCGTCAGGTTCCCTGCAAAGTACGGCGGCAGGGACCTGAAGTGGGTAGACGAACTGATCGCCGTGAGCGAGGTGAGCAAGCTGGGGGTGCCTTTCGCCTGCCTCGTCTCGGTGACATCGATCGTGGGAGAGGGTCTGAACGTGTTCGGTACGGAGGCCCAGAAGAAGAAGTATCTGAAGCCCCTGACCGCCGGCACACAGTGGGCCGGGGAAGCACTCACCGAGCCGAGGGGTGGATCCGACTTCTTCGGTGCCACGACCGTGGCCCGCAAGAGCGGGGGCGCCTATTATCTGACCGGACAGAAGCGGTTTGTGGTCGGCTCGGAAGGGGCCGATTTCTTCCTGGTGTTTGCGGTGACCAACCCGGGGGCCGGTCGGGACTCGATCAGCGCCTTCATAGTGGAGAGGGATATGGGTGTGGAGGTAAGGCACGTGTATGGACTGATGGGCTGCCGGGGCGCAGGCACGGGCAGACTGGTCTTCCGCGATGTGCCCGTGCCGGAGGAGAACCTGCTCGGGAAGGAAAACGAGGGCGCCAGGATATTCTACAAGCTGATGGTGCCGGAGAGGCTGCTCTCGGGGGGCATGGACGGCTCGCGGGCCATCCTGGAGCTGGCGGCCAGGTATGCGGACAAGCGAAAGGCCTTCGGCCAGACTATCAGGAGCTTCGAAGGGGTGAGTTTCAAGATCGCCGATTGCATCACGAAGCTTGATGCTGCCAGCGCGCTGGCTTACGCCGTGGCGAAGACCGTCGATGATGGTGTGGGTACCGCCGGCTACCAGAGGAGACTGGTTTCAGAGGTTAAGAAGCTGTGCACCCAGACCGGGTGGGAAGTGGTGAATGATGCCATGCAGATCCTGGGCGGCATCGGCTACACCCATGTCTACCCGGTGGAACGGGCGCTGAGAGAGGCCAGGCTGGCCATGATCTGGACCGGCAGCACTGAGATCATGAACCTGATCATCCAGCATGAGTATTATAAGGAAATCCTGGCCAAGGGAATCGAGGGCAGGGACATCGAGGGTGATGTCTCTCTGACCGATGCCGAACTGGACGAGGAGAGGATCTACGATTCGGAGCCGATAGAAGAGCAGCCGGGAAGGTGAACGGTGACAGGACCGGTGAAATCTCGAGTGGGGATAAGGATGAGGGGAGGAGTTGATCTATGACAGCACTGGAAGGTATTCAGATACTCGACCTCAGTTATCAGGGGCCGGGCCCCTTCTGCACCGCCATTCTGAGCGACCTCGGAGCCAGCGTGACCAGGATCAACCCGCCGCCCGGCGCCGGTGCCCGGCAGGCGGCTGGCGAATCAGGCACCAGGGAGGCAGCCTGCTCGGCCTCCAATCGGAACAAGCGGAGCATTTTTCTCAATCTGAAGTCAGAGGAAGGCCGCCGCATCTTCCGGCTGATGGCCGATCGCACGGACGTCATCGTGGAGGGGTTCAGGCCGGGGGTTGTGCGGCGACTGGGCATAGACTACGAGACTGTATCGCAGACAAACCCCGGGGTGATCTACTGCTCGGTCACGGGCTACGGGCAGGACGGTCCCTACCGTGAGCTGCCCGGACACGACGTCAACTACATCTCGTTTGCCGGAGTGCTGGACCTTATCGGGGAGCCGGACCGGCCGCCCGTCATCCCGCTGAACCTGGTCGCCGACTACGGTGCCGGGGGCATGAGCGCCGCCATCGGCATACTGAGCGCGATTATCGCCCGCGAGAAGACGGGCAGGGGACAGTATGTAGATATCTCCCTGACCGATACCACCATCTCGCTGCTTACGCAGGTGTTGCTGGACCCCTACTTAGCGACCGGCAATGCACCCCGGCGCGGCGAACACGCTTTGAGCGGTTCCTATCCCTGTTACGCCGTCTATGAGACGAAGGACGGAGGCTTCATCAGCCTGGGCTGCCTGGAGCCGTGGCTCTGGGAGAGCCTGTGCCGGGAGATCGGCAGGGAGGAGTTCATATTGTACAATATGACCCGTGCACGCGTGCCCGAAGAAGAGCCGAAATGGCAGGAGATCAGAGAGCATCTGACGCAGCTTTTTCTGACCCGGACGAGGGACGAGTGGTTCGAGCAGATGAGGGACAAGAACATCCCCATCGGTAAGGTGCTTTCGCTGGAGGAGGTCTTTGCCGACCCCCAGGTGCTCCACCGCGGGATGGTCATGGAACTGGAGCATCCCACCGAAGGCACCGTCAGGCAGGCGGGCATCGCCATCAAGCTGTCGGACACCCCGGGGCGTTTCAGAAGCTTCGCGTCCCTTACGGGTGAGGATACCGATGAGGTGCTGAGGGGGCTGGGCTACACCGCATCGAAGATCGAGGAGTTGCGAGGGGCGGGTGTTATATAGGCGGGAGATGGGGGAAGCGGACTGATGTTCTTCCTTCCGGTGGGCTGCGTTCTCTTCGTACTGTTCGCTCTCTTCCTGCCCCTTTTGCTGCTGCTCTTGTTTTTCGATGTCGTCACCTTCGGGTTCGAGAGGTTGGGGGTACCTCCGCAGGCGGCGGTGGCACTCCTGATAGCGATGCTCGTCGGGTCGCTTATCAACATCCCGGTCAGCCGTCGGACTGTCGAGTACTCGAGAGAGCGTCGTTTCGGCTGGTTCGACGTTCCGGTACGCCACCAGTACGGGCTGGCGGTGAATCTGGGAGGAGCGATAATCCCGATCGGGTTGTCCGTCTACCTCCTGTTCCAGGCGCCTTTTTACCCGACGCTCATCGCGACGGCCGTGATGATCGTTGTCTGCAAGTTCCTGACCAGGCCTGTGCCCGGAAGAGGGCTGGCCATTCCCATGCTCGTTCCGCCCCTTCTGGCCACCGGACTGGCGCTGGTGCTGGGCGGCGAAGCGGCCCCCCAGGTGGCGTTCATCTCCGGTGTGCTGGGCACGCTGATCGGCGGCGACCTGTTGAACCTGGGAAAGGCGCGCAAACTGGGAGCGGGCATCGTGTCCATTGGCGGGGCCGGGGTCTTCGACGGCATCTTCCTTATCGGCATCTTCTCGGTGTTGCTGACGGCGATTCCGCCTTTGCTGGGCATCTCGCGGTAGGTCACAGATGGTCGCTTCCGGGATACGCGGGTTGACGGCTAGCACACCCAGGCCAGTATTTCGCCGTGTCTCTCCGCGTGTGCTTTCTTCAGCTGCCGGAAGGATTCCTGAAATGAGGCGGAGCTGATGCTATCCGTGCTCATGATTATGGCATCCTCTCCGTCGCTGGAATAGTACCTGAGACGTCTGCCGACAGGCTGAAATCCGTACTTCTTGTAGAGCGTCTGGGCTATCTCGTTGGAGGCTCGCACTTCCAGGGTAACCGCATCGGCGTTGAGTGTGGATGCCAGGTCTATGGTGGCGATGAGCAGGGCCTCGCCCAAGCCGAGCCGGCGATAGGCATCCCTGACACCGATGGCGATGATGTGCGCCTCCCGCAGCATCATCCAGAAGCCGGAGAAGCCGATTATGTCCTCCCGCGCCTCAGAGGACTGGGTGGAGCTGAACAGTCTCCTGAACCAGGGCCGCTTCTGCGGCGAGGGTGCCCCGGATTCTGCTTCATGCTTCGTGGTGCAGGCCACCAGGTAGCGAACGAACGGATTGTCCAGGTCCCGCTTGTACGATGAGTGCGACCTGAAGACCCATTCCCCGGGGAAAGCCTCCCTGTCGATCTCGGCGACTTGGGCGATGTCCCGGGCCTCCATCGGGCGGATTGTGTACTGCACCCGCTGCATCGTCGAGCATTGTACCACAGTGCAGGGCTCTGGGCTTTGACTGCCC
>PWRA01000059.1 GCA_003556385.1 Dehalococcoidia bacterium
ACTGGCTTACGATGCCCTTAAGGTAGTATCCCACCAGGCCCCCAACCCTGCGATTGCCAATTACAGAGGCGTTCGTCAGCCCGATGTTTTCAATCCGGCCCGCAAGAACAGAGCCGAAAAGCCCTACTTGATTCTCCTCAGGCCGGTTGACAAACAGGTCTCTTATCTCATATCCCTGACCGTCAAAACTCCCACTGAAGTCAACACGATACGGAAAAACCCTGGGGCCGATCGGCTGCCAGCCCTTTCCATCATTGGCGGTGGGGCCGGCCAACTCCTCATAACCGGGTGTTGTGGAATCCAGGTCGTTCATCAAACGGTGGTTGCCACTCAGATTACGTCTGACGGCATCCAGGTCATACCAGTCCCGTATCTCCAGGTCCTCGGAAGGGCGCTCAACACAACCTGCTAGCGCCGTGACCAGGGCCGCCACAACCAAGACGACGCCGGCCGCTCTCGTGTAACTGGCCATCCTCAAACACAATACTCTCCTCATCATTCACCTCCCCGACAGAGTTATTCGATCCCTTTCCTCCTATATATAAAATGCACAGGCTCCACAAAGGTTGCACTAAACAGACTGCCAGCTCAGAAAGGGATAGGTCTGGCCGTCAACGATGTTCCAGATGTAGTCCTCGTTGGCCTCGCCGGACTCGACCCCGGTTATGCTCCAACCGTCACCAGTGAAGGTTGCGATGGCCACCATCTCCGCGGTGGTCTTACCCGTTCCACCATCTGAGATAGCCTGCCCGGTTGTCTCCATGTTCCAGAATGAGTCGCTTACAGAACCAGGGTTGTATCCCACCAGACCACCAACGTAGGAGGCCCCACTCACGTTGCCGGAGACGTAGCATTTGCTCACACTGCCGTAGGATACGTCCCAGCCGACAGCGCCATTGTTGCCGACCAGACCACCAACCCTCTCGTTGCCACTCACGCTGACGGCGGAATAGGAGTTGCTCAGGGTGCCCTGATTCGCTCCCACCAGACCGCCGACAGCCCGCTCACCAGTCACACTTCCGTTGGAGTGCGACCTGCCCACAGCGCCCGAACTGAGTCCGACCAGACCGCCGACCTCTTGAATGCCGGTTACACTGCCGCTGAAGTGCGACCTGCCCACAGCGCCCGAACTAATCCCGACCAGACCGCCGACATATCGAGTGCCAGTGACACTGCCGGAGGCATGGCAGTCGCTCACGGTCCCCCCATTCCACCCCACCAGGCCACCAGCACGACCCTGACTGCCAATCACGTCACCGCTAAACCAGCAGTTAGTCACCGTGCCCCAGTGGCTGGACCCCACCAGCCCGCCGACAGTGGAATACCCGGTCACGGCGGCATTCACCACACCAACATTCTCAATGGTTGCCTCATAGACACTGCCAAAAAGCCCTACTTGGAACTCACCGGGACGCCCGACAAACAGGTCCCTTATCTCATATCCCTGGCCATCAAGACTGCCGGTGAACCAGCCACGGCGCCGAAGGAAGCGACTATAGTCATAAGTCCCAATCGGCTCCCACCCATTTCCGCGGTTGGCTGCCTGGCCGGCCAGTTCTTCATAGCCGGGAGTAGTAGAATCGAGGTCGTTCATCAAACGGTGATGGCCGACCAGATTGTGTCTGACGGCATCCAGGTCATACCAGGTCCGTATTTCCAGGTCCCGAGAAGGACCGAGGTGAAGACACCCCACCATTCCCGCGGTCAACGCTACGACAGTGAGAAGAATGCCGACTCTCCTCGCGCAATGGTGCCTTGCCAAGTACGCTGTTGTCATACTGCCATCTCCGTGTCAGTCAACCCGACCACACCAGCCACCCTGTTGCTCTTCACGGCCACCGTGCGCGCCCCGGCCCGATTCTCTCGTCCGACGCCGCCAGAGATACATACCGAACACAGGCAAGACAATGGTCATGAACAGGCCGAAATCGCCGACGCTAATGTTGCTCCAGCCAGGCGCCCACAAAGAACGGGCCCTCCTATACTCGGTAAGCTGCATGTCCACCATTCGGTCATGGTTGATCCAGCCTCTCAGTTTCGTCACATGGAATTCGTCAGCGGTGAGGTAGGTGGACACCAGCCCGGGCAGTATGTCATAGGCCGACAGGTCCTCACTGGACACTTTGTCGGCGAACTCCAGGGTGAACGAGTTGGCCTGCCAGTTACCAAGCCCAACAAGGATCGGGTATTCGTCGGGAGCCACTATCCTGTCGGCAAGCACATACAGAAGCACTTGAGGCGATTTCGCACTCAGGGAGGTGATTCGCAGCGGATAGACAATCTCATCCGACGCAAAGCTCAGCACTAGGGGCTCGATAGTCCCTTCCGCGAGGGCACGACCCGTGCGCTCGTCAACTGCGTTGATCCTGGTGGCCACAAAATACCATTCCTTCTCAATATACTCAGTGAGGATTGCTTCTCCCGCTGCGGGGAAAAGATACTCGTTGGCGTGCAGCCAGTCCACAAGTGCTCTCGGGTTCTCCGCCGACAGAATGGCCGTGGCATAGGGACCGATCTCCTTTTCCTGTATGACATCGACTCCATCAGGAGGGGCCTCATCAGCGGGGGCACACCCGCCCTTGGCCGGGCCAGGGATATATCTTCTCGTCAGGTGGCTTAGCTCCCAGAATACCTGAGAGTCGGAAAGACCTATCTCGGGCCTACCGGGCACGGGGACAACCCAGGCGAATTCTTCAGCGTTCCCCTGGAAGCCAACCGAGAGAACCAGGTGCTGAGTCCTATTGCCTGCACTATTGTCATACAGTATGAGGGCTCTCTGGTTGGACTGGGAAATATCATAGAATCTGGGGTCTATGAACAACGCCCCGTCGGCAAGCACAGGGGTAGCGGTCGCCACCACCAGGAACAGAACCAGAACGGCAACCAGCGCGGCAGCTATCAGTCTCTTCTTCATCTTTGTCCTCCTGTTTTGCAGTGATATACCGTGTCTTGTGTTCTCCATAACCCTGGTGCGCATTTCAAACCACCTCCTGCATCATGTTAGCCTTGCTAACTGCCAGCCCCTGCCCAGTGTACGCCAAACAGCTTCGTCTACACACCTCCACTACGAGCGAACAGAGACGACTGCGCCAGCGATATCTCAAACTCCCAGGGGCCTTCCCAGTGATGGTCGATTTGCCACGCGGCATCGTGCCAGTCGATCTCTGTTATCCTCAAGGTCAACTGCTGAGCATCACCAGGAACAGGGTCGAGAGGCGCGAAGTAGCCAAAGGTCACGCTCATCCCATCGTCCTCCTGGCGAATACGGGGCGTCCCAGCCTTCTTGGTAACACCATCCACAACATATTGGGCTTCTATGCTCGGAGCCCGTGGAGCCACCGGGGGGTGAGGCGGACGACAAAGCGGAGCTCCTTCAGAAAGCTGCGGAGGCTCAGGAGGGTAATACTCTGGTGGGACGACAAATATGTAGAACTCAACCCGTGTCTGTGACATCTCTACCCGTGCCAGCGTGATTGTCACCTCGTCTACTGTTCGCGATTCGTCCGGCTCAATAACCCGTTGCATGGCTCCCTGCGGGTGTTGAATCAACACCCTGTGGCGTCTCTGAAGCTCCCAGGTCCGACCGCCGGTTTCGATGGCTGTGATGCCAAAGCTGACCTGATACCATCGGGACGGTACCTGTTCTCCGTAATCGTCTTTCTGGTCCCAGGTGAATTCCAGCGTTGCTGTGCTATCAGGTTCAAGCTCCAGAGCCTGGGCGCCACCGGGTTGGGAGATAACAACCTCGTCCCGATTCCACAGCGGCCTTACCTGCATTTCCGGAGGATAAGGCTTTACCGTAATCGAGTCTGAGGATACATTGGTGAGCGACAGCTCGACGTCAACTACCTCGGCTGGCGAATAGACAGCCTCTTCGGGTACCACGCTGACTTCGAGCGGTGGAGCTGGTGGCGGCCCTGTCGGCGGTATGCACGATGCATGCCAGAGGGTGGTGATCAGTATTAGCAACAAGGCTGCAAAGCAAACTGACCTGGAGCGCGTCCTGTCCATGCTCACCTCCCGACCTCATAGTTGATAGGATTTCGGCGGTGTACTCCGGCCTCCGACAAAGCCGCCCATACCCGGTAAAGCGCAACAGTCTCAAATCGCGCACCAGATAGCAGAGCCTGTTTCGGATCGTAGATGAGGAATCGCTGTCGGCCTCCAACCACCGCAGGAACGCGTGCAGCCAGCGCGGACACTGGTTTTGAATAGCTATTGTTTACGGAGACACAGCTAGCGCGGCTGTGACACCTGAGGATAGACCGACTCACAGAGCCGCGAATGCCGGTCCGGGCGCGACGGAGGCACAATCGGGGACCCCCCACATCTGAGGGGCAACCCGCTGCCTGTCGTCTCTCTGCTCCGTAAGGCTGCAACCCTCTCTCCTCCCGGAGCGGTACTCAGTGCACCGCCACGTGCCGACGGGAGCCAAATCCCCACCCTGCGAAGTTGCCGCAACCACCGTGGCAAGTCTCGCCCCATAAATACAGGGTATCATATGATTGTTAAGATCCTGTTAATTCTCGCCGACTGGAAGGAAGTACTGCCTCATCCCCTAACAGAACTCATCCGCGTGCGACGGCCACACAGGGTCCTCCCGTTATGAAGCCCCCCGGGTCCATAGCATATCCGCGTACCCCGGAAAATTTACAATTCGCCGGCTCTCTGCTATACTTCGGTCAGAGGCAGCCTTGTAGTTTTCCCGCCCAACCCCGGACATCATGGCAATCTCGAATAACACGACATCAGGAGTTATCGGCCGCACGCTGTAGGCATGCGGCTTCCTCACCGTGAGCTCGTCTCATCACCCGCTTCTGGCAGACCGTTACCGGGCGACAAGCATGGAGAACACCCACCGGCATAGCCTGGAGTGTCTCTTCCATCCCGATTCGGTCGCGCTGGTCGGCATAACCACGGCCAACCCCTGGCACTGGACACGCACCTTTCTGGACAGCCTCATTGAGTTCGAGTTCGACCGCCCGCTCTATCTTGTCAACCCGAAGGGCGGCGAGATCAAAGGCCATAAGGTCTACACCAGCCTCAAGGATATCCCGGGCAGCATCGACCATGTGATCGGCCTGGTCAACGCCCAAATAGCTGCCGGCCTTGTGGAGGAGTGTGCTGAGAAGGAGGTGCGGGCGATTCACTTCTGTACGGCGGGCTTCAGCGAAACCGGCGATCCTAAGAGGATAAAGCTGGAGTCCGAACTGGTGGAAGCCGGCCGCAGGACGGGAATCAGGATCATCGGCCCCAACTGCATGGGAATCTACTGCCCTCAATCACGCCTGTCTTTCAGCCCGGCCTTCCCCAGGGAAAGCGGGCCGGTAGGGTTCATCAGCCAGAGCGGGGGCAACTCTATCTATCTGGTCAGGCAGGCAGCGCTCCGCGGCGTCCGCTTCAGCAAGGTCATAAGCTACGGCAATGCATGTGACATCGACGAGAACGATCTGCTTGAATACCTGGCCGCCGACCCGGACACCAAGATAATATGCCTCTACATCGAGGGGATTAAGGACGGGAGACGATTCCGCAGGGCCCTGGAGGAGGCAACGAAGACGAAGACGGTCGTACTGCTAAAAGGCGGAACCACCGAAGGAGGCACCCGGGCAGTCGCCGGTCATACGGCGGCCCTGGCCGGAAGCCGGTCGACCTGGGAGGCCCTCTGTAAGCAGCTGGGCATAATCAGCGTCCGTAGCCTCGACGAGATGATAGATGTGCTGGTCACACTGCTGTTCCTGCCTCTCCCGGCGGGCAGAAACGCAGTCCTGTTCGGCGCCGGAGGCGGCGCCAGCGTCCTTATTGCAGACGAGTTTGAGAGCAGGGGACTGAGAGTTCCGGCACTGCCTCAGGAGCTAGTCGCACGGATGCAGGAGTTCACTCCTGCCGCGGGCAACATCCTGCGCAACCCGGTTGACTACTCGCAGAACTTGATGGATGCCGAGGGTACACGCAAAGCCTTCGATATGGTGTCGGAATGGGAAGGGACCGACTTCGTAGTCACCTTCGTCAGGACCGGCCAGTTCGTTCTGCCATGGCTTTCGGGATCTCGCATAAACATGCTGCTCGGCAGATTCTGGGCAGACCGCGACGAGCTTCCCAAGCCTGTGGCAATGGTGCTGGAACCGAGCATTCTGCCACAGGAGGCAGAGGCCATCTTGACCGCCATCAACGAGTGCGTCTCTTCTGGACTACCTGTTTACTATTCCTTTGGAGCCGCTGCCAACGCCATCAACCTGGTGCTAAACCACGCCGAGCACCTGTCAAAGACAGCGTGAGGTTTCAAGTGACGCTTTCCCAGCGCAGGTCGAGCTATCGGGGCGGCCGGTCCGTCATCCGGCGTTAACAGTTCGGAGATTAGGGTGGGCACATCACGGACTTACCAGACGCGCGGCATCGTCCTGAAGCAGACCAAGCTGGGCGAGTTCGACAAGATCATCACCATTTACACCCGGGAGTTCGGCAAGGTAAAGGCGGTGGCCAAGGGAGCGTGTCGTCCCAAGAGCAAACTGGGC
>PWRA01000006.1 GCA_003556385.1 Dehalococcoidia bacterium
AGATCGGGCGGTGACCCCGGTGCAACCCGGGGTCACCGCCCTTCATTACGTGTCAGACCGGTCGGTCCGGCGCCCATCGACACCCATGGTGTAGTGCCGGAGCTATCCTCGGCACCTGCTGGCGGCGCAATCGGGCCCTTCGCACACGCCATGGAACAAGAAAATTTTCTGTCGGCCGCAAGAGCACTTGACATCCGGTGGCGGGCTGCTATATAGTATCCGACAATTGTGCCGAACGTGAAAGGCTTCTGAAAGCTCGAGATGCATCGGAGAGTCCAGAATATGATGTGCAGGGGCGGAGTTTATCTCCGCCTTTCCTTTGTTACGACCGGCAGCGGCTTACACCGGCTGTTTCGTCCCGCGCCGGCGAAGATCGCGGCGACGTGTTGATCCGTGATGCAGACACGTGATGGTAGGAGAAAAGGCGAGGACAGACTGCCGGAGTAGAGTTCCGGAGATGAGAGCGCTGTGATTGCACCGATCCTGATCAGGACGCTGACCCGGGGAGCGATCTATGCTCTCCTCGCTTCGGGCATGACCCTGCTGTTTGGTGTGGCTCATATAGTCAACCTGGCCCACACGGCCTTCTTCATGCTGGCTTCCTTCGGCGTGTTCTATTTCACCAGCGTTCGTATCTCCCAGGTCGATTTCGATGGTCCCGGGTGGCCGCTGGTCCCATCCATCCTGGCTGCAGTGGTCGCTGTTACCGTTCTCGGCATGCTGGTCTACCGCTTCCTGCTTGACCGGGTCCGGCAGCACGCCCAGGTGGTACTGCTGATAACCATCGCCCTGGCGATGGTATTCCAGGAGATCATGGATCTGACCTTCGAAGGTCATTCACGGAGAATCCGCGACCCCTTTATCCCGGGAGGGGTAGAGATACTGGGGGAGTCGGTGAGCTATCAACGCCTGCTTGTCGTGGGCGTCGTGATAGTCGTCATGGTCGGCCTATGGCTGTTACTATCTAAGACCAAGCTGGGCATCGCCATCAGGGCCACAGCAAATGATCCCGAGATCGCAAACCTGATGGGGATAAGCGTTTCCAGGACGCTACTGATAACGATGGGCATCGGCACCGGTCTGGCGGCCCTGGCCGGCGTCCTGACGGCGCCGTTGTGGGTATTCCATCCGCACGTCTGGATGCAACCACTCACGATGGTCCTGGCGATCGTCGTCCTGGGAGGATTGGGAAGCATCAAGGGGAGTGTCATCGGCGCGTTCATCATCGCGCTGGTCGAGAACCTGGTCATCTTTCTCATACCCCGGTACGGCTACATGGGGATGGCGTTTGCACTGCTTGTCATGATCGTAGTCCTTTCCGTGAGACCGGGCGGGTTGTTCGGCACTATCTTCGAAGAGGAGAGACTGTAGTTTGTTCAGAGGGCTATTCGGCAATTTCCGGTGGGGCGTGCTACCCGTACCAGGCAGGGTGATAGCGGTTGTCTTCTTTGTGATTATCTTCGTCCTGCCCCTGATCACCGATGACCGGTCTACGCTCCACATGATCACCCTGGCCAGCATATTCGCCATCTTCGCCGTCAGCTGGGACGTCCTGTCGGGCTATACGGGGCAGGTGAACTTCGGCCATGCCCTCTTCTTCGGCGTAGGCGCATACAGCTCGGGACTTCTCTACCGATTCCTGGGTTGGGACCCGGCGGTTACAGTGCCCTTGGGAGCACTGATCGCGGCGCTGGCCGGCGTAGTGACATGTCTTCCGGCACTCAGGCTGAGGGGACCATACCTGTCGCTGCTCACGCTTGCCTTCCCCCTGCTCCTCGCTGAGATAGTGCGCGCAATTCCCCCTGAGATCGCCGGCGGGTACGTCGGCATAACCGGGCTGCCCCGACTTGCTGCCACGCCGATGGGCAGGTATTACCTCTGTGTGGTAATAATGCTCGTGGCAGTACTCGTGATGTGGAAACTCACCGATGCCGGGAGTAAGTACGTGCGGACCGGCCTTATCTTCCATGCCGTCCGCGAGGACGAGATTGCTGCCCGCGCCACGGGGATAAATACGATACGATACAAGATCCTGGCCTTCGCCATCGGCGGCTTCTTCGGCGGCATTGCCGGCGCCCTGTACGCCCATCTGCTAACGGTTGCCGGGCCGGGCACCCTCGGCATCATGATGTCATTCCAGGCCATAATATGGGTGATATTCGGCGGTATCGTCAGCATCTACGGAGCGGTGGTAGGGGTGTTCACCCTCTATCCCCTCGTGGAGTTGCTGCGCGGGACTCCCGTTCACGATTACCGCTTTCTCATTATGGCCCTTATGGTCATCATCATACTGCTCTTCATGCCGGAAGGAATCGCCGTGCGGATACGGGACAAAATAGAGCGACAGTGCCCGCGCTGCAAGCTGTCGAACGCATCCTGGCGCCGGCAATGCAGGGCCTGTAGTGCCGATCTGCGCTATGTTGCCGATAGCTGAACCCGCACAAGGAGGTATCCGTCTGCCAGAGCAGGATCTGCACCGCTTTGTGATCCGGGCTTTTATCGCTCCCCGCCATCGGAGATTCCCTATGGTTCGGACGGTTCAGTCAGCGATGCCCGCAGGACCGCACGGCCCTCATACCGGAAGGTCGTTATCCAACGAGTTTAATGGCAGTGGCATGACCACTGTGTTATAATCGATCGACAGACGCAAGAAAAGGCAGGAGGTAAGCGCAATGACAGCCGATTCCAACAAGGCCAGTTACGAAGCCAGGCCGTGGGTACAGTGGTACCAGCCGGGCGTGTCGCCCGACATTAAGGTAGACGAAACATCTGTCGTCGATAACTTCAACCAGACGACCGAAAAATGGAAGGACAAGACCGCCATAATCTTCTACGGACGGAAGATGTCGTACAAGGAACTGAGGGACCAGGTCGACAGATTCGCGGCCGCCCTGCACGACCTGGGGGTCAGAAAGGGAGACAAGATCGCCCTCCTGCTGCTCAATACGCCCCAGTTCATCATCGCCTACATGGGTGCGCTGAAGGCAGGGGCGACCTTAACGGCGATCAGCCCTCTGTACGTCAGCCCCGAGATCAAGTACCAGCTGGAGGACGCCGGGGCCAGGATGATCGTCTGCCTCGATATTCTTTATGATAACGTGGAAAGAAGCGGAGTGAAGCTGGATGCCGCCATCCTCACCGGCATCGGAGAGTACCTTCCTCCCATGAAGAAATTCCTGGGCAGCAGCGTCCTGCGGGCAGTCTATCAGAAGATGGCCGCCCCGCCGGTTGAACTGTTTGAGAGAGAGGATGTTCACCGCTTCCAGGACCTGATCAAGAAGTACCCTCCGCAGCCACCGCAGATTGAGTTCAACGCTACGGAGGACCTTGTCACTCTGCCCTACACCGGAGGCACAACGGGCATGCCCAAAGGGGCTATGGTGACCCACTATAACTTCGGCGCCGCCCGGCAGCTGGCCGAGGGTTTCTGGGGAGATGCCGTCCAGGAGGGCAAAGAGACCATAATAGCCTACCTACCCTTTTACCACATCTACGGTCAATCGGTGGTTATGATGGGCAGCCTGAGCCAGGGCTATACCCAGGTGCTGCTCACCACACCAGACCCCGACGATATCCTGAGCGCTATAGACAATCACAAGGCGACCATCTTCTACAGCGTTCCCGCCCTCTATGAATACCTCATCGACTATGAGAAGACCACCAGGGTGAACTGGAAACGGATAAAGGTTCTCATATCCGGCGCCGATGCGCTGCTGGAGGACACCGCCCGCGGGTTCGAAAAGCGGACCGGCGCCAGGATCCACGAGGGCTGGGGCATGACCGAGACCACCTCGGTCGGCGTCGTTAGTCCGTACGGCAGGCCCAAAATAGGCTCCTTTGGCGTACCCATGCCCGGCTGCGTGGGAGGCATAGTGGACCCGGAGGACGCCAGCAAGTTCCTCCCCGTCGCTGAAGTGGGAGAACTGGTCTTCAAAGGACCGACCGTCATCAGAGGCTACTGGGGCAAGCCGGAAGCAACCCAGGAGATGTTCGTCGATATCGACGGCGAGACGTGGCTGCGCACCGGCGACCTGGCCAGCATGGACGAGGAGGGTTATTTCTACTTCTACGACCGCAAACGCGACATGATCAAATACAAGGGCCTGGCCGTATTCGCCCGGGAGGTCGAGGAGGTGCTATGCAATCATCCCCAGGTGAGAGAGGCGGGTGTCATCGGAGTCCCCGACCCCGAGGTCGGTGAGAGGGTGAAGGCAATCGTAGTCCTGGAGAGAGAAGCAAGAGGAAGGGTGTCGGAGGACGAGATCATGAAGTATGCGGCCGAAAGACTGGCCCATTACAAGGTACCCAAGATAGTCGAGTTCAGAGGCGAGGTACCCAAGACCGATGTGGGCAAGGTGTCCCGCCGCGAGCTAAGAGAGGAGTAACGGCGAGATGGCTGCGTTCTTTGAAGTAGAGAATTTGACCAAGCGCTTCGGCGGGTTGGTCGCCGTCGACAACGTCAGTTTCAGCATAGAGAGGGACGAGATCGTGGGCCTTATCGGGCCCAATGGTTCCGGGAAGACCACCCTCGTGCGCTGTATTATCGGCATACTTAGTCCCACCTCGGGAAGGGTCAGGTTCAAAGGCCAGGACATAACACACTGGCGACCCTGGAAGGTAGTCCAGGCAGGCCTGGCAGGCACCTTCCAGGTGGTCAAACCGTTCCGCCGCCTCCCCGTTATCGCCAACGTTATGGTGGGATGCCTCTGCCCGCGCATAACCAGGAGAGGCGAATGGGTGAAGAGCACCCCGGTAAAGGCCAGGGATGCCCTTGAGTTCGTGGGTATTATGGACCGGGCCCTGGAGCCGGCTGCCAACCTCTCTCATGGAGACCTCAAGCGACTGGAAGTGGCGCGGGCGATTTCCACCGAACCGGAGCTACTCATCCTGGATGAGCCCTTCGGCGGACTCAATCCTGCTGAGACCGACCTCGTCGCCAAGTCCATGAAGAGATTGCACAAGGGGGGTCGCTTCGGCAGGCTGCACAGCGAGGGGCCGGCCATGCTTATCATTGAGCACAAACTGAGCGACCTTATGAAGATAGTGGACAAGGTGCTGGTGCTGAACTACGGACAACTCATCGCCTACGGTCCGCCCGAGGAAGTGGTCAAAGACCCGGCCGTGATCGAGGCCTATACCGGCAAGGAGGTGCCCATTGCTTGAGGCGAAGAACGTCAGCGTCCGATACGATACAGCAACCGTCCTGGATGATGCCAGTTTGAAGGTGGAGAAGGGCGAACTGGTCGGACTGGTCGGCCCCAACGGCGCCGGCAAGACCACGCTGCTTCGAGCCATCGTAGGCCTGATAAACTGGGACAGGGAAGTCCTCAAAGGCACCAGGATGGAGGATGTCGTCCTGGAAGGCACCATAGAGTTTGAAGGCGAGAGGATCGAGAGGCTCTCGGCGTACGACATAGCCAAGAAGGGCCTGCTGCTCTGCCCCCAGATGGGTAGACCGTTCGTCGAGATGTCGGTCAAAGAGAATCTACTGGCAGGCGCGCACCTCTGCAACGACAAGAAAGAGATTCAGGAGAGCCTGGAGAAGGTCTATGAGCTGTTCCCCAGGCTAAGGGAGAGGCAGAAGCAGATGGCGGGGACGCTGTCAGGAGGAGAGCGGCAGATGCTGGCTGTCGGCCGTTCGCTCATGCGCCGCCCCAAGTTCATGCTCGTAGACGAGCCCTCCAGCGGGCTGGCGCCCAAGATAAAGGACGAGTTGTTCAAACGCGTCCAGGAGATCTACCGTGAACTGGGAGTGACCATACTCCTGGCGGAGCAAGACATCAGCTTTGCCTTCGAGCTGTCCCAGCGGAATTACGTTATGTCAAGAGGACACGTCATCGCCCAGGGAACGGCCGAAGAACTGCTCAAAGACGAGACCATCAGATCGACATATCTCGGAATGTAATAACCGGGCCATCACCCTCTGTGAAGGCCCCACCACGCTAGTCGTCCTGGTTGCTCTCAGCATCCCGGGACAGATAAGCTCAGTGCCACCATTGCTGTGTTCCGGATCGGAACAAGCCGGGGCGGCAACACAGTCAGACAGGCACACATATTGCGATCGGCCAATGTGCAGGATCAGCACGTCCCACAAAAATATGTAGGATCCCCGCCAGCACATACACGTGCGGAATCTCCCCATCCCTGCTATAATGCGGCGGGCGCTCATTGCACTCACACAAAGCACACTGTTAGGAGGTCACATGCTATGAAGAACAGACACATCAGAAAGGCGGCGGTACTCGGTTCCGGAGTGATGGGCAGCAGGATAGCTGCTCTACTGGCGGGTGTTGGCATTCCCACTTACCTGCTGGATATCGTGCCCAAGGAGCTGGACGAGAAGGACGTCAAGAAGGGGCTGACCAGGGAGTCCCCGGCGTTCCGGAACAAGCTGGCCCAGATGGGCATTCAGGGCACCATCGGGACAACACCGCCGGCCATG
>PWRA01000033.1 GCA_003556385.1 Dehalococcoidia bacterium
CCCGGGTACATCCCGCGGACCATTGCGGGCTAGGTCCTTGTTGCCCCGTTCCGCATCGTATGGGCGGGGCTTGTCCCCGCCCTTCCCCCACCCCATCATCGCGAGGAGACCCAACGTAGTTGGGGCCACGCGGCGATCTCACACACTGGTACCCCGTCCGAGAGTGCTTCAGAGATCCTTCGCTACGCTCAGGATGACAAAAGGGGGACAGGTAATCGTCGCTCGCCACACGCTGATAGCTGGTAGGTAATCGCCCACCGCTGACGGCCCTCTGGACTGAGCGGGGGGCGTTTTACACCTCTTCCGCGAGAGGGTATACTGTGAGGAGGCGATTTGGCCGGGAGGGACGAAATGCCGAAAGCTGTTAAGGGTGTAGTTAAGGGGAATGTCATAGTTCCTGAAGAACCTTTCGCTTTGCCTGAGGGAGCGGAGGTGATGATAAATCTGCCCCCGAATCTCTGCTTGTTGAAGCACGCCGGTGTCTGGCGTGACCTTGAGGACCTGGACACGCTGGTAGCTGAGATCTACGCGAATCGCACGGTCAAAGAGGAACCAGTTTCCTGATGTATGTTCTAGACACCGACCACTGCGTTGAACTACTCAGGGGGCAATCCCAAGATAGTCTTCAGGTTCAAGTCTCTTCGCAGAGACACGGCAATATGCACCACAATGATAACGATTGCTGAATTGCTCTACGGGACGTATCGCTTACCGGACCCACAAAAGAGGCTGAAAGACATAGATGGGTTCAGGGAAGACATTGAGGTATTGGGGCTTGATCTGGCTGCTGCCAGAGTCTACGGGCAGCTTAAGGCTGAGTTAGCTACAAGGGGTGAAGTGTTAGCCGATAACGATTTGTTCATAGCGAGCATTACTCTGAGCCGGGGATTGGTTCTTGTTACTCACAATAGTCAGCATTACAAACGCATATCAGGTCTCCATCTGGAAGACTGGGTAGAATGACTTAGATCCAGGCTCGAGCCTTCGGACAGCCTGGAGAGAGCAATGTCGATGAGCCTCTTGTAGTCTTGAGGAAGTCTGCGATACTGCCTGGCGGCCTCCCCGAGAACGCTACCTCAGGTCGTTCCACTGGATGGCCTCACCACTGTCGTACTCCGTCAGCGCCTTCCGGTATGATGCTTCTTCTGCCTCGGTCAACGGAGAGGTGACGCTGTGGATCAGCGTCTTTGAGAATATCTCCATCAGAGTGCTTTCTGTAGCTCCCTCAGCATCGCAATAATCGTTTCCTCAGATATCAAGACCGTCTTGGCTATTATCCACCTCCGTCTGCAGCAGCCTTATAGCACCTATGGCTGCCTATCCTGAAGCCTACGGGCTGTAACCCGGTCGTTCAGGCCCGCCACCCCGAGGCCCGACGGAGTTCTCTTACCCCGTCATCGCGAGGAGCACCAACACAGTTGGGGCGACGCGGCGGTCTCTTAAGCTGGTAGACGGTGTGAGATTGCTTCAGAGATCCTTCGCTGCGCTCAGGATGACAAGAGGGAAGAGGATGACCATAGGGACATCGCATGAATCGGGGCCCGGGGCGCAGCCCCCAGTGGTACTGTCATCGCGAGGCACGACCTGATCTCCCCCTTTAGCATTAGGGGGACTAAGGGGGTTACCGCCTCAATCATAACTCCCCTAACCCCTCTTATCTTAAGAGGGGGGCACGATCGCTCGACTTGTCGGGCCGTGGTGATCTGTGATCAGGGCTGGCGCTGTTTTGAGATTGCCGCGCTTCGCTCGCAACGACTTCGTCGGATTGCTTCAGGCCGATTGCCATCGGCCTTCGCAATGACAGAGCGTTGGGGGCTTCGCCCCCAAGCCCCCGGGTACGTTCGCCCCGGGAGCATTGCGGGCTGTGGCCCTGGTGGCGCGCCGATCATCGTAGGGGCGGCGCTTATCCCCGCCCCTCCCACCCACGAGCGGGGGGGCGGTGTCCGCCGGCTAGGGTGCCGGGGGTTCGGCGCTCTCTTCCCCGGGCGGGTCGAGCTGCTTGACCTCGAGCACATGTATCCGCTGCTGCCTGGCGAACTCGGCGGCCTCCGCGCTTAGCCGGGGAACGGCGATGAACACCTTGTCCATAATACGTGCATCATACGCCTTGTCATCGAAGGCGAATACGCTCTCCAGCCCCACCGGCCTGTCACCGACGGCCGTCCCGATGGCGATCCGGTGCGCGATGACGCCGTCATCCCTAGTGGCCAGGATGTCGATGCTATGGGTGGCGCCGGACCTGCCCTGGATTCCGGCATTTTCCCGGACTGTGTAGCCCTGCTTCTCCAGGTGTTGCACAAGCTGTGACCGCGACTGGAACTGGAACGGCCCCTCCACACCTTCCCCCACCGGCGAGGGAGCGCCGCCGGACAGCATGCTCTCCAGTTCGCTTGCCCGGAGCACCCTTATCCGCTGTTGCCTGGCAAATGACGCCGCCTCACCGCTGAGCTCGGCGACCACGATCAGCATCTTGTCGTGAAAGCCGCTATCGTAGGCTTTGGTATCGAAGTCGAATATCCTGTCCAGTTCGATTCTGTTCCTGCCCAGGTCGACCTCTACCGCTATTCTGTGCGTGACGATGCCGACATCCCTGGTGGCCAGGATGTCTATGCTGTGTGCTGCTCCCGACCTCCCCTCCACCCTGGCATTCCTGGTTACACGGTAGCCCCGCTGCTGCAGGAACTCAATGAACTGCCCCTTCAGGCGGATTTCGAATTCCAGCCAGCTTCTCCTGGCCTCATCCAGACGGTAAGAATAGACGCGTGTTTCCCTGACCTCCTCCTCGTTGCTGAGCACCGAGCATTTCAGGCAGCTCCATTTGAACAAGGGCACGTCGAATACCTGGTTGCAGGCACGACATTTACGCTGGACTCCCATGCTCCGGTAGTCCACGCCGTCTGTGCGCAGTTCCGCCTTGCAGCCGGGGCATACATATTTGCCTCTGGCGGCAAACTCGTCCTCAACCCCGATATGCTTGCAGACGAGGTGCTCGAGGACCCTGCCCCGGACGATATCCGTCGAGCCGCACCTGGCGCAGTGGGTACTGGGCCTCAGGTTGACCGACCGGCAGCGGGGGCAGTGGATGAGTTTCTCGAAGAACTCACTTTTCAATATGCCTCTGCCGGCCAGGGACTCCAGGACCGGCGCCAGCTGCTTGCTCGTCGTATTCAACGCGTGCTCGACGGTGGGATAGGTGAAGCCCGTCTCGGAGCCGAAATCGAGCTGCGGCCTGATGCTGACGATCTCCCCGGCCAGCATCCCGGTGAGCAGCCTCATTGCCGTTTCATCATCCTCGATGCTGCCGAGGGAGGCCGCGGACTGTGTTGCTTCGTGCGTCTCATTCTCTTCTGGCATGTGATCTCTCCTTGTGTGTGCTCAGATGTAATCTCGCCGTGTTTCTGCTGGGATGTAATCTCTCCTTGTGTCCGCTCGGATGTAATCCCGCCGTGTTTCTGCTCGGATGTAATCCCGCCGTGTGTTTGCTTAGAAGAGTATAGTTATCGCTTTAGCATAAGTCAATGAGCCGAAAGAGGGATATTGGGGAATGGCGATCTCTGTGCCTCCGTAGGCATTGTGAGATTGCTTCGTCGTCCCGATGTGATCGGGACTCCTCGCAACGACAGATGACAGAGCCCGGGTGCCGAAGCTCAAATACCAAAGCTCAAATGACAAATCAAGCTCAAAATGCTAATGACAAACAGGGGGCCCCCAAGAGCCGCAGGGCTGCGGTTTGGCATCCCGCGGCACGCAAGGAGAAGCGGAGGTGTTGACTTCAGGCCGCCGGTGTGCACACAATAGGGGCCGTGCAGATACTCGGAGCGTTCTTATTCGCCCTGGTGGGACTCACGGTGGGCAGCTTCCTGAATGTGTGCATCGACCGTCTGCCCCGGGGCGAGTCGGTTGTGCGCCCGCCATCCCATTGCGACGGATGCCAGCGTAGACTGGGGGTGAGAGACCTCATCCCGGTGATAAGCTACCTCCAGCTGCGCGGCCGATGCCGCCACTGCGGTGCCTCTATCCCCCGGAAGCTGCTGTGGGTCGAATTCGTCACCGGGGCGATATTCGGCCTGCTGTTCTGGCGGTACGGGTTGAGCCTTGAACTGGGCGTGTTGATCTTCTACGCATGCCTGTTCATCATCATCTTCGTCATCGACCTGGAGCACCATCTCATCCTCAACAGGGTGGTATATCCCGCCATGGTGGTGGCCCTGCTGCTGGCGTTGGCGCCGCTGCCCTGGCTGGGCGAGGCGATGACCGACAGGCTGGCCAGCGCCGGCCTGGGCGCTGGCGTCGGCTTCTTCCTGTTTCTGCTGCTGGCCGTGATCTCCCGCGGCGGCATGGGCTGGGGCGATGTTAAACTGGCGGGCCTGATCGGCCTGGCCACCGGTTTTCCCCTGGTGGTGTTCTCGGTGGTGCTGGCCGCCGTGCTCGGTATCCTGGCGGCGGCGGTCATGGCCGCGGCCCGCAGGAGAAAGTTCAGGCAGGCGCTTCCGTTTGGCCCCTTCCTTGCGGTGTCCACCATGATAACGCTGGTGTGGGGCAGCCAGATACTGGGCTGGTACCAGGGCTTAATGCCGGTCGCGGGGTGAACTCACCTTCTCCTGAAGAGCGCAAAGAACCGGTCCTGGTACTCCGCGAAGAGGCCCCAGCGGTGTAACTCGGCTGCCAGCGCGGCGGCATGGGCGGGATTGCGGCCTGCCCGGTCGAAAAGCTGCTCGATATAGTCTCGAGCGCCACCGGGCACCCCTGCGGCGTCTGTGTCCAGGAACCCCCGGCGCTCGAACTCCGCTATGTTGGACGGCGCGGACGTGTTGCTGAGTTCATACATGAACATGAGCAGGGATACATCCCACAGCTCCTCTACCCCCTTGATTATCGTGCTCAGGGGGTTGCGCTGCTGCTCCTCCTGGCTCGTGAGCTTGTTGACCACCTCGCCGACGGGCTCGGAGAGAACGTGCATGCCGCCGGGCTCGTTCTTATAGCTGTAGAAGATGCCTGATGCATGGGGACGTTCATGGGCCATCAACTCGATGTACCTCCTGGCCTGATCGCTGAAGCCCTCGACGTTGACCAGGTAGGTGGGAGTGACGATCCTCGGCCTCTCCGCGATCACCTTGCCGTCCCTGACTACGCTGAGGTTTCCCACCAGCTCCGTCACGACGTAATAATCGATCACCGAACTGCCGAAAGTGGCGAGCTTCTGCTGTGGCGTCCGGACCAGTTCGGTGTGTTCCAGCGCATACTTGATCCTGTCATCCATTTCCATCACAGATCCCGATCGGGCCGGTCAGCCGTCGCTCCCGCATGTCGTTGCCATCATTGTCCTCAAGAAATCCTAGATGAACATCTTAACCGCGGCGAAGTTGCGCCTGACGTTATCCCTGCCGGCGATTATGCCTCCAACCCCGGTACTATGCCCGGCCACCAGGTATTCGGCATCGAGCCCGGACAGTTTGTCGATGCTCTGTCGCAGCTGGGTAGGACTGCCGCCGGGAAAATCGGTCCTGCCCACGCTGCCGGCAAAGACGACGTCACCGGTGATCAGAACCCTGTCCTCCTGAAGATAAAGCGAAACTGACCCGGGAGAATGGCCCGGGGTGAGTAAGACCCTGACAGTCGTTCTGTTGTCCCCGGCTCCCAGCTGCAAGTCGCCCTCTCCGAGATAGAAGGAGACGTCGAGCTCCGGCGGCCTGACGCCGAGCGCCTGGAAGAACATCGGGGCGGTGGAGCGGTAGAAATCATCCTCGCCGGCGGACATGGCGAACAGGGCGCCGTTGCCCTCCACCACCGGGCCCGTAGCTTCAATGTGGTCGGGATGACAATGGGTGCCGATGACCAGACCGACATCCTGAAGCCTGAATCCGTCCCTCTCCATGACCGCCGTCAGCGAGTCGAAACAGGGCTCCCCGAGTTCATTCCTGATACTGCCCGGGTCGATCAACACATGCGGCAGCCCGCCCCTCAACACCGCAGGCAGAAGCAGCGTGTTGCAGTTATTGCCTCTGCCCTGCCATATGTAGCACCGGCAGCGTTCGGTCAGTCTTGCAGAGCTATGATAGTTAATGGCCATGAGCCGACATACCCCCGGATTCTAAGCGGGACTCCCCACCGTTGCCCCTCTATTATAGGACAAGGCACGCGGGCAGTTCCAATGGAATATGCCGGTGGTATGCGAAGGCCCTGCGGGCAGGACTACGGGGCAGGTATTACCCTGATCTCGTCGCCGATCACCATACCCAGGAAGTCGCGGGCGCTGCCATCTCTCAACGCTATCTCAAGATAGCCGGTGCTGCCCGGGATAGCCATCA
>PWRA01000168.1 GCA_003556385.1 Dehalococcoidia bacterium
GTAGGCCGTACAGGATTCGAACCTGTGACACCCTGATTAAAAGTCAGGTGCTCTACCAGCTGAGCTAACGGCCCACGACTCTGTAAACAGCCTGCAGTTCATTTGTCAACCGACAGAAGGTTAGAAATGTAGCAGGCGAAAGCAGGGTGAATGTCGCAGACGAACCCCCCGTCCACCGCCTCCACGGAGAACGTCACTCTGGTCGGCTTCCTCAAGGGATCACCGAACTTGCTGAGTCCCATGTCGTCCCAGGGCATATTGTGGCCCAGGATTTCGAGCAGACCCTTGACATCCCTCGGGTCCTCCACGATCACCTCGAAAGGAAGCTGATGCGACAACCCCTCCAACTGCTTACAATCTAGCTTTATCCTCATTTTCTAACCTGTGTCCTTACCCGTTACGGGTGCCAACGCCGCACGCGGCAACATTCGAACCCACCGCATCTTGCCCGGGACCTGTTGAGGATAAAACGCGGAAGCTCCCCTGCACGCTCTCTACGGAAAAAGTATACCGTCGGCCACTACCCTTGTCAACCGAGCGCGCCACGCAGTGGCGTGCCGGGGACAATACGCCGGGACAGGTGATAAGAGCACCCGTTTTCGTTATACTTACCGCGTGGACACAATGCTACTGGTGGATAAACCTAAGGGGCGTACCTCATCCTGGGTGGTACAGCAGATAAGAAAGAGGTTCAAGGTAAAGGTCGGCCACACGGGGACTCTTGATCCCCTGGCCACCGGTCTTCTGGTCGTCCTCACCGGCAGGCGTACCAAGCACGCCTCCCTGTTCGTCCAGCTCGACAAGAGTTACGAGGTCAAGGTCGTCCTCGGTGTCAAGACGGACACCTTCGATCTTGAGGGGACGGTCCTCCAGCAGACCGACCGGGAGATAACAAGGGAAGAGTTGGAGAGCGTTTTGAAGGAGTTTCACGGTGAACTCTGGCAAACCCCGCCTCCCTTCTCAGCCAAGAAGATCGACGGGCGCAAGGCCTATGAGCTGGCGAGAAGAGGGGTCAGCGTCGACATCCCTCCCAAGAAGGTGACCATTCACTCACTCAAGCTTAAGGAGTTCCAGTTCCCCTACTTCACCATCGCCTGCGCCGTGTCTTCCGGATTCTACGTCAGGAGCCTTGCTCATGACATCGGGGAGAAACTCGGTGTGGGCGCCACCGTGGCCGAGGTCCGCCGCACCAGGGTGGGGGCCTATCACATCGAGGAGGCCCGAACCCTCGACGAGATACTGGCCGGGCCGTAGCATCCCCCACCGCGCCAATCTCTCGTTGACGTAGCTGGTGCCCCGTGGTATAGTACTCAAGAAATGGCTACCGAGAAAGCGCGGGCGGTGGAGTTGGCCATTGAGCAGATCGAGAGGCATTACGGCAAGGGCTCCATCATGAAGCTGGGAGAGGGCCCGGCCAGGGTAGCCGAAGGCGCCATCCCCACGGGCGCACTGGCTCTCGACATGGCGTTGGGAATAGGCGGCATTCCCAGGGGAAGAGTCACCGAGATATTCGGGTCCGAGGCTTCCGGCAAGACGACACTCGCCCAGCACATAATGGCCGAGACCCAGAAAGCCGGTGGTATTGCCGCCTACATCGACGCCGAGCACGCTTTTGACCCCACCTACGCTGCCAATTGCGGCGTGAACCTGGCTGATCTGCTTGTCTCCCAACCCGATACCGGCGAGCAGGCCCTGGAGATCACCGAAACCCTTGTCAGAAGCGGCGCCGTGGATGTAATAGTGATCGACAGCGTGGCTGCGCTGGTGCCCAGGGCGGAGATAGAAGGCGAGATGGGGGACGCACACGTGGGTCTTCAGGCCCGGCTTATGTCCCAGGCACTGAGAAAACTGAGCGCTGCCATCAGTAAGTCCAGGTCGGCAGTTGTCTTCATCAACCAGTTACGAGAGAAGGTGGGCATAATCTTCGGCAATCCGGAGGTAACCCCCGGCGGAAGGGCGCTCAAGTTCTATAGCTCCGTCAGGATAGACCTGCGCCGGGGCGATACGATCAAGCAGGGCAGCGAGATAGTTGGTTCCAGGGTCAAGGCTAGAATAGTGAAGAACAAGGTAGCGCCTCCCTTTCGCAGCGCCGAGTTCGACATCATGTTCAACCACGGCATAAGCAAAGAAGGGAACATCGTCGACCTCGGAGTGGCTACAGGTGTGATCAAGAAGGCGGGTGCCTTCTTTACCCATGGCGATACGAAGCTGGGACAGGGCAGAGAAAACGCCAAGGATTACCTGAGACAGCATCCTGATCTTGCGGCGGAGCTGGAAAGCGCGATAAGAGCGTCAGCAGCCCAGCCCAGCATCGCTCTGGAAGGAGCACCCGAAACAGCGGCCCCGAAAGACTAACAAAGCCGGGCAAGAGTACAGTTGGCAGAACGGGATTCTCTGGAGGATTCGCTTAATGCGGCTTACCGGTATCTCAGTTACCGCCCGCGCAGTGAAGCCGAACTCCGACAGCGTCTGCGCCGGCGCGGCTTTGCCGATGAACTGGTGGAGAGGACAATCGCCAGACTCAGGGAACAAAGGCTGACCGATGACCTGGCCTTCGCTCAATTCTGGAAGGACAACCGGCTGTCCTTCAGACCCAGGAGCAAGAGGCTTATAGCCAGTGAACTGAGAGAGAAAAGGATAGCACCCGAAATCGTGGAACAGGTAACCGGGGACATAGACGACGAAGCCACTGCGTATGGACTCGGCTCCAACCTGATGCCGGCCCTCGAGCACCTGGATTACCCGCACTTCTACCGGCGCCTGTCGGGTTATCTCGGTTACCGAGGCTTCAGCTATGAAGTGGTGAAGCGCACCGCCACCCTTCTGTGGCAAGAAAGGGAGTGGCGCTGACGTGATAGACCCAGAGCCGGCCGCCCGAACCGCCGGAGCTGGCCTTCACTTTCTCCTCCTTCCCGGGCCGCGGCCAGTGCGCGATGTGCCCTGTAGGACGTGCGACATGGAGGTGTGGTTTGCCGCCGATTGACTGGGGTCAAGCAACAACGATAATCCTTGTCGGACTTGCCGTGGTGGCCAGCGTACTGGTAGGACTGGCCCTGGTAACATGGATAGCAGGGATAGTGATTCGTAGAACAGAAAGGAAGGCTGAGGATTGAGGCACGGACTGACGATAACAGGATGGCTGCTTATGGCATCAGGCGCAGTCATAACCAATAAGGCCGAAAGGTTACAGACGAGACCCATCTGTACCACTGGGTCTATAGCTCTCATCGGCCGGGGGAACGCGTAGAATGCTGGACTTCCTGGGATCAGGCATCGGACAACTCACCTGGGGCAATATCGTTATGATCGCCGTTGGTCTGGGCTTCATCTACCTCGCCATCGCCAAGAGATGGGAGCCCTACGTGCTGCTTCCTGTGGCGGTGGGAGCGATCCTGGCCAATCTTCCCGGCACCGGGCTTCTGGTTCTTCCCAGTGAGGTGCCCGGCGAGTTGGGTGCAGCCGGTTTCCTGGGAGTGTTCATCGAGTTCGGCCTTCTCAGATACACCATCCTGCCCATACTTATCTTCATCGGGCTGGGAGCTATGACCGATTTCGTCCCGCTCATAGCCAACCCGCGGCTGTTTCTGCTGGGCGCCGCGGCGCAAGTGGGCATAATCATCGCCTTCCTAATAGCTCTGCTCCTGGGACACCTCGGTGTCGCCGAATTCGGATTGAGAGAGGCAGCATCCATTGCGATAATCGGCGGCGCGGACGGTCCCACCACGATCTTCATAACCTCGCAACTGGCCCCGGAACTCATGGGTATAACCGCCGTAACCGCCTATTCTTACATGGCCATGGTGCCCCTCATTCAGCCGCCGATAATCAGGGCGCTTACGTCGAAGAAGGAAAGACAGACCTATATGAGGCCCCAGATACGGACCGTCTCCAAGAGAGAGGAACTCCTGTTCCCGATAATTACGCTTCTTCTGGTAGTACTGCTGATACCCCGCAGCGCGCCCCTGGTGGGCATGTTCATGTTCGGCAATCTGCTCCGGGTCAGCGGGGTTGTGGACAGGCTTTCCGAGACGGCACAGACGGCTCTCATAAACATAACCACCATCATCCTTATGCTCTGTGTAGGAGCACGTATGCCGGCCGAGCTGGTGTTGCGTCCGGAGACCCTCATGGTCCTGGCCCTTGGCCTGGTCGCCTTTGGAGGGGGGACGGCGGGCGGTGTACTCATCGGGAAGCTGATGAAGCGCGTCACCAAGGAGCCGTTCAACCCGATCGTTGGAGCAGCAGGAGTGTCGGCAGTCCCGATGGCGGCCCGGGTGGCCCAGCAGGTCGGGCAAAGCGAGAATCCCCGCAACTTCCTCCTCATGCATGCTATGGGACCGAATGTGGCCGGTGTCATAGGCTCGGCCGTTGTCGCCGGAGTCTTCTTGACTTTCCTGGGTTAACGGCCCCGCCCCGCATTCGCCCGAAACCACAGCTACCATAGCGGGCCCGACGGCTTTCGCGATACGCGTCGCCCCGGCCCCACGCCGACTTGACAGTCGCTTCCCACAATGGGTATATTGACACCGGGCCATTAGCTCAGTTGGTTAGAGCACGGTCCTGATAAGACCGGGGTCTGTGGTTCGAGTCCACAATGGCCCACCACATCGCAGGCTCGCAGACCGGAGCCCGAACCGGTCCTGAATCCGCCACCGTCAATCTCTTCGCAGGTCTCAGCTATCCTGCGGTGTTGAGCAACGACAGAATAGCCGGGTCATGATCAGCGCGCGGTTTGATCAGTGGCCGTGCGACAGATCGCGGACGGCATCCATCACGTCGATAACACTGTTGACCCTGTCCCAGTCCCTGGCCTCATAAGCCGTCTTCAACTCGGCTATCACCCATCCATCGGTATCGCGCAGGAAGCTGACCAGGTCTTCCCTGAGCATAGGCCACGATTCAACGATGCCGTATCTGGTCTCTGACATTTTGCCTCCCTCCGGGATTGTCATTCTCTGCTATTCTAGCAGGGTGCTGAAAAAGTCGGTCTAAGGGCTGACTGTGCCGCGCGATTGGGGTAGAATTAGGCAAGTATTTGTCGGAGGTCAAGAAATGCGCGGCATAGCAGAGAATCAGATGATCATGCTCAGTTCCCTGACTACAGACCAACTGGTACCCCAAAACCACCCGATCCGGCACATCAAACCCATTGTAGACCAAGCTCTGAAAGAGCTCTCGCCCGTTTTCCGCCGAATGTATGCTGATATAGGGCGGCCATCAATACCTCCCGAGCACCTGCTCAAAGCGTGTCTCCTGATTGCCCTCTACTCAATTCGCAGTGAGCGTCAGTTCTGTGAGCGCCTTCAGTACGACCTCTTGTTCAAGTGGTTCCTGGACCTCAATATCATGGACTCGGCCTTCGACGCTTCGAGCTTCTCAAAGAATAAGGAAAGACTTCTGGAACATAGGGTAGCTCGTGAGTTTCTGACAGCAGTGATCGAAGAGGCCCGTCGCCGGAAGATGTTATCGGATGACCATTTCACGGTGGACGGCACTCTGCTGGAGGCGTGGGCTTCTCTGAAGAGCATTCATCCCAAGGATGACGGAGGTACATCGAAGAGGGGCGACAAGAACCCGGACGTGGATTACCGTGGAGAGCAGCGGACCAACGATACACATCAATCGAGTACCGACCCCGAAGCGCGGTTGGCGAGGAAAGGGAGAGGCAAAGAAGCCAGGTTATGCTTTGCCGGTCATGTGCTTATGGAGAACCGCACTGGCCTGGTGGTGGATGTGAAGGTTACCAGAGCAACAGGGACTGCGGAACGGGACACTGCGCTCGATATGATAGAAAATGTGCCAGGATCGCGTCGGATCACTGTGGGGGCGGACAAGGGCTATGACACACAGGACTTTGTTAGAGCCTGCCGGGATATGAACGTCACGCCACATGTGGCGCGCCGGCAGTGGTCAATAGTAGATAAGCGGACTACCAGGCATACCGGGTATCAGGTTAGCCAGAGGATACGCAAGCGCATTGAAGAGATCTTCGGTTGGGTCAAGACGGTGGGAGGAGGCCACAAGCTTCGGTACAAAGGGGTAGCGCGTAACCAATTGTGGGCGGAACTAACGACGGCGGCCTATAACCTGGTGCGCATGGCGAAACTGATGGCCGCGTGCCCTGCATAGCCGCAGAGTCCGCGCAATGAGCCCTAAAAGGCTCAAAACGAACTGAAGA
>PWRA01000067.1 GCA_003556385.1 Dehalococcoidia bacterium
AGAGCTGAGGTTGATGGAAGCGGAAGAAGCGGAATCAAAGGCGCTAGACCTGCGCATCGAAGAGCTCTATCGGGAGCTTCACCCTTCAGATAACCTGCGCACCATACCTGGCGTCGGAGAGCATACCGCACCGGTATTTGTGGCCAACATCGGAGATCCGGCACGCTTCCCCGGCCAATCGGAGTTTGCCAACTGGACAGGCGTAGTGCCAGGAGCCAAGCAGTCCTCCGGGACGGAATCCAAGGGTCTGAGAATGACCAAGGCCGGACCAGCCACCATGAAGTGGGCCCTCTACCAGGCTGGACAGATAGGCCGGCGGTGGGACCCTCAGCTTGCCTCAGTCTATTATCGCCAGATGGTCTACCACGGCAAGAATCATAAGCAGGCGATGGGGGCGGTGATGAGCCATATGGGGGCTAGGATATTCACAGTGCTCCGTGAAGACAGACCCTATGAACTGAAAGACACAGATGGTCAACCTGTAAGCGCGCTGGCAGCCAGGGCACTTATCATGACGAAATACCACGTGCCCGAAGACATACGGCAGGCGCGGCGTAAGAGCAGAGCGGAAAGGCCCAGTATCTCTGCATTAGGGAGTAGAAGGGGGACGGCGGCTGACAAGAAACACGAGGCAGCTATCGCTCCTCAACCTGTCACAAGCTTGCCATCCCCAGTTACCTAGTTTATGGCAACATCGTTGCGCGGTCAACAATCCCCAGGTATTGACATATATTAGGAAATCAGCATTGTTGGGCGGTGTGGCGTTAACGTGTCTGGCTATGGCTTCGCGCGGTGGTATGGGTATATGGCGATGCACCAGGGTAGTCAGCGACCGATATTGGACTGCTCAGGTCGATAGGCCTGCCGACGGTTAGACTGGCACCAGCGCAGTCCACTTGATGAGAAAATCCAAAGCTCCCGGGGCCGCCATCCACCATGTATGCTGATGGCCGGGCGTCTCCCGCCGATACCGGCGTCAGTTCACCTGAACCCGATTCCCTCTATGTGCAAAAGGTTGTCGCGGATGTCCGTCCTAGCGCCGAGGAACTCCTCGATCAACCACAGGTTGGTCTCGACATGGTCGGTAACGCGGGGTATGGAATAGGCGGTGCTGCCGTCCGCCAGTCCCCCGTAGAGTATCAACTGGTCGGCGATGTACCGGTCGACTGCCGCGCCGGTCCGGACGTCCTCGGCGAAGTTGTGGGCCACATATCTGCCTATTGACTCGGAGCTTCTGCCCGGCCTCCCCGCCCTGTCACACCCTATCCGGGCGCCGCGGTCGGTTCCCGCATAGATCGCCAGCGCAGCTCCCGGCTGAAGCGAGCTATCGTCCTCGACCTCTTCGATTTCGGCCCGGTAGCCGTAGGAACCCAGTATCTTGCGGCATTCCGCGGCCATCCTCCGGCTGATCGCCTTGTCCTTTAGATGGGACGAAAGGGCGATGCCTTTGACGCCGAGGACCCGCCCCTGCCCGGTCAACTGCAACGGCCTCAACTCGGTCACCGGCTCTACCCTCACTTCGATGATGCCACCACCAGCCGGCACATACCCTGGACGTATTATGTCAAGCTCGGCCCGGATACCCATGAGCGCCAACAACGGCAGTAAGACGTATTTCATGTGATAGGCCAAGGGGGCAAAGTCCTGGAACAGCCCGCCTTCCAGCCTGAACCTGGACGGCTTCGGCGCGAAGCAGGCCAGCGGCAGGAGCGTCTGGGCCATCATTGTGGTTGACCCTGCCGTCCCTATGTCCCAGCTGTACTCCCCTCCCTCGAACCTCTCGCCCGGTCTATAGGTAATCTCCCTAGCGCCCACCGAGCCATTGTCCACCACGCCCCGACACATCTCCCGACAGGCCTGCACCGCTTTGAGATGCTGCGCCCGCAAGCCAGGCTTGTCCCGCCCGGCCCTGATGTTCTTGATCCTTATCTCCCTGCCGAGCAGGCTGGCCAGGGCCACCGAATAGCGCACGATAGTCCCACTGCCCGACTTTGCGGCTCCATCTATGGTGATCATGTGAATTCCCCTACGCGACGTGGTTCCCGAGCACCACCAGTCATGCCGACGATCCCACCAGCCGCCTCCCTCAGTCTAAGCTACAGGAGCACGAGTGGGCACCTGCGGTATTGATCGATAAATGGAAGCTGCTCTGGTTCGAACTGGCTCGTCCGTGTCGCCCGACTTACGGAGTCAGTATACACGAAATCCACTACATGTCCAGCACTCCAGGCCACCCTTAACCGAAGGCATGCCCTGTGTCAAAACCGCGCTGCGTGGAAGGGAGCCCTGCTGTATAATCTGGCAGAGGCTGGATGTACAACTCGCGACAGAGGACCGGTGTTGCCAACCTGCCGCTTCATGGCGGGAAGGTGCCACCGTGGCTGTTCGACCGGATGAGCCGGCTCGCCCAGGAGATCGTCATCGTGACGGTCGGCGAGTTCGGATGCGAAGAAATGCTGCGGCGCCTTTCCGACCCTTACTGGTTCCAGGGGCTCGGCTGCGTCCTGGGCTACGATTGGCATTCCAGCGGTGTTACCACCACCGTCTGCGGGGCGATTAAGGAAGGACTGCGAGGGCTGGAAAACGAGCTCGGGCTGTATGCGGCCGGCGGCAAAGGCAGGGCTTCACGGAGAACCCCCGGCGAGATAGAAAACCGCGGGCACCTGCTGACGGTAGACCCGTCCTCCCTGGTCTATGCCAGCCGGATGTCGGCCAAGGTCGACAACTCCGCCCTTCAGGATGGTTACCAGCTGTATCACCACAGCTTCTTCTTCACACGACACGGGGCGTGGGCCGTGGTGCAGCAGGGAATGAACGAGACCACCCGCTACGCGCGCCGCTACCACTGGCTGGGCGAGAGCGTCAGCGATTTTGTTTCTGAACCGGAGGCCGCTATCTGTACCCAGGCGAGGGGCGAGACGTTGAACCTGGTGGCTTCGGAGAGCGCAAGAGCCAGGGACGTCATGGCCAGCGTCGCCGCCGAAGAGAAGCCCGACTCGCTGGTCCACGAGCTAAGCCGCTTGAAGACGCTGAGCCTGCCCCGGCGACCACACATCAGCCCGGAGGATATTCATCCGGACAGGCTAAGAAAGATCTTCGTCAGCGCTTATGAACGGAAGCCGGAGAGTTTCGAGGCGCTGCTCGCTCTCCAGGGAGTAGGGCCGAAAGCGCTTCGCGCCTTGAGTCTTATCGCCGAGCTGGTCTATCAGACGCCGGTCAGCCTGCGCGACCCGGCGAGCTATAGCTTCGCCCACGGCGGCAAGGACGGTCATCCCTACCCTGTGGACAGGAAGACCTATGATCATAGCATTGTGTTCCTGACCCAGGCCCTGGACAAAGCCAGGATCGGGGACAGGGAGAAGCTCGACGCCTTCAGGCGGTTGAAGAGCTGGGTGTGAGGCGGAACAGCGAACAGAGCGCGTCGAGACACGATTGAGTGTTTTGGCCGGCGGCACCAGATCATCTATAATTGGACATCGGAATGGGTGAATTCGACATCGCGTCCTACGTTTCCCGCATCGAGGCCAACCGCTCGGTCAAGGACGCGTTAATGCAGAGCCTGAGGACACGCCGCCCTCCGTATCGCGTGTCCGTAACAGACCTGACCAATCTTAAGCAGGCATACTTTAGGAGAAAGCATCCCGACATTGTCCCACCCCTGGAGAAGCAGCAGCTGATGTGGGCCGGCACAGGCTTCCACCGAATGTTCGGCGCGGCCGTATCCAGCGAGGAGTACCTGGAGCAGTTTGTGGAGGCAGACGGGGTGGTGGGCAAGGTCGACATCTTCGACGAGATCCCGGTGGAGGTAAAGACCACCTCGACGCCGGTAGACGCCGAGGACATTCTGCAACGGAGGCCGGCCTACCTGGAGCAACTGGGCATGTACTGCGCCATGGTCGACTCCCACGAGGGCGAGATCATCATCTATCAGCGACAGGTGGAAGAATCTCCGTGGGTCTCTCCTCTGCTCGTGTATCATATCGCCTTCCCCGACCTGGAGAAGGTCCGAAGCGAAATGCGGCGCAGACGGGACCTCTTACTGCAGGCGCTGATCTCGAACGACCCCAGCAATCTCCCCGCCTGTCCCTGGTTCAACAGGCAGTGTGATTATTCGCGGGTATGCGACTGCCAGACCACCAGCGTGAAAGCATCTTATGAGATAGCAGGGCTGGCCGGGGAGATCTACGTAGATGGCAGGACCCGCCAACAACTCCTGGAGAAGATGGCTGCGCCACAACCATCTCAGGTGTTCCGTATCAACGATATCGTCTTCCCCAGGAAAGCGTACCTGGAGCGTGTCAAGCCGCAGGAGGCCCTTCCCACCAAAGAGGTCAGGGAGGAACAGGAGGACTACCTTCGTTCTATAGACGAGCGTGGCTTTCTGGATGCGCTCCGCGATTCACTGCGCTACGGCGCCCCCGGCGAAGTGCAGAGGATCCCGGTGCAGCAAGCAGCATTAACGGACATGGTCCGCGTCTGGCAGGACCGACCGACCATATTGCGTGATCCGAAGTTCTCCTCGCTCGTGGAGAGGGAACGACTCCCCCGCACCTTCCCCCATTATTTCCTGCGCCTGGGCTTTGAATGCGCGTTAACCGGGCATAGCCGGGGCAGACTGATGACATACTACGTCAAGGTGCCCAAGGAGGACGCCAAGCTCATGGTCTACGACGTGAGATTCAGGAGTCTGGACGCCATCAGGGTCGAGGCCCTGAGAAGGATCGGGCTACTGGAGAAGGCAGAGGGGGCCGGGACGCTGCCCAGGTGCCCCTCCTGGATGTGCTCGTACTGCGACTACGGAGCTGAATGCGGTCCGGCCTAGCCGGGGACCGGGCCGGGAGACGCGCGGTACACAGAACGGCCCGTGGTGAGACCGGCGCCGGCCGGGTGCACTGGCAAAAGATAGAAGGCTGGCGTATACTCGTCCTATGTGGAGGTGCCTGATACCCAGTAGAGTCCATCGGAGTGACTGAAATGCTAACAGGGATACATTTTCTCTTGAGCTACAAGTGTGATTCGGAGTGCGACCATTGCTTTGTCTATAGCAGCCCGAGGGCGGCGGGCACCTTCACACTGGAGCAGATGAAGGGAGTGTTCGCTGAACTGGCCAGGATCGGAACGATCGAGTCGGTCTACTTCGAGGGTGGCGAGCCGTTCCTGTTCTACCCCCTGATGTGTGAGGGCATCCGGATTGCGCGTGATACGGGATTCAAGACCGGGATAGTAACAAACGCATACTGGGCGACATCCAAGGAGGATGCCGAACTGTGGCTTAAGCCGCTTCGCGACCTTGGGTTGTCGGACTTAAGCATAAGCGATGACGCGTTTCACTATGAGAACGAGAAGGTTTCGCCTGCCAAACGTGCCCTGGCTGCGGCGGTGAAGCTGGGCATGGGCTACGGATCGATCTGCATTGACAGGCCGACGGTTGAGATGGGCGCCGATAGCGAGATCGCCAGGGGCGAACCGGTTATCGGCGGCAGCACTATGTTGAAGGGCAGGGCGGTCGAGAAGCTGTTGGAAGGTCTCCCCCGCAGGCCGTGGGACGAGTTCACCGAGTGTCCCTATGAGGACCTCAGAGACCCCAGGAGGGTGCACCTCGACGGATACGGCAACATCCATCTCTGCCAGGGGTTAAGCATGGGCAACATGTGGGAGACGCCGCTATCGGAGCTAGTCAAGGGCTATGATGCCGACTCACATCCCATATGTAAACCTCTGGTCGATGGAGGGCCCGCCCGTCTGATCCAACAGTACAACGTGCCGCACGAGGATGAATATGTGGATGCCTGTCACATCTGCTACCTCGCCCGGCGGGCCCTATTGGACAGGTTCCCGCAGTACCTCGCACCAAGGTTGGTCTACGGACTGTAACCGGAGCCTGCGGCCTGGCGTGCTGAGCCATCTGCCCTGACGACCCCGTTCAGGATCACGGAGACAAGGGATGCTCGACAACTACATGACACTTGCCGAAGGCAACCTTCAAGTGAGATACGTCGAGGGAGACGAGAGATTTGCGAACGAGACTCTTAGGAAATTGATGGAATCGTTTGCCCTGCTCTCAGAATACTTCCGCCTGGAGGAGTCGTCCCTGCAAGGCGTCCGGGCGATATTGGTTCCCAACAGGAGCGAATATGACCGCCTGGTGGTGGGTCTGCTGGGTGTAGACATCGAGGTGCCGTCAAATCCGGGCCGGGTGGCACAACCCCAGCGGACCGACATCGTGTTCCTCTCTGCTTCCGCTTATCGGCAGCATTCGACGTACTACTACGACGCAGCCGAGTACAGGCGTCTGGTGGTTCATGAACTGGTTCACGTCTTCGAAGAACACCTGTCACCGGACATTGAAGCCAGCCCACGATGGTGGAGCGAAGGGCTGGCCGCATACCTATCGGGCCAATGGAAGCATGCGGACCAGTTCCGGTTCAGGCAGCCAGCAATGGATGGCATCAGACTGGGAAGTGTTCCCAGCATTCAGGAAATCCAGGCAGACGTGGGGCTATGTTATGACTGGGGCTGGACGATCGTAATGTTCATTGAGCATACCTATGGCAGAGACACGATAGGGAAGGTCGTACGGGAGTGCAGGGAGGGAAACGTACTGGCGACGCTTGGCGATGACCCTGTCGCCTTTGAGAAGAGATGGCGGGAGTGGCTGCCAAAGGAGAACCGCCGATTTTGATACCGGCCGCGACGCGCCTATGCTAACATATGCAACTGTAGTGAGGATCACGGAGTAAGACCAGCACATGGCCGAGTATGACAGGGAACGTGTCGGCCGATTATTCGATGATATTGCCGACGCAGATACCAGTACCATGCAGGAGGTTGCCCTATACGACGGGAATATCCCGCGGATAGCCGCTCAGATGGCTCTAGAGAGACTCGAGTTGAGCACCGGTGACGTGCTGCTGGACGTCGGAACGGGCACCGGGGACACGGCTATTGCTGCGGCACACAACTGCCGGAGCGTAATCGGTATCGACATCAGCATGAAGAGCCTCGAGCGAGCCCGTATGAAGGCCGAACAGAAGGGTATCCATAACCTGGTCTTCGCGTACGGCGCGTTTGAAGACCCCTGCGCCGGAGTCAAGCTTGCCTCGTACGGGATTACGAAGATCCTTGCCGTGTACTCTCTGCATCATCTTCCCGATCCGCTGAAGAAACAGAGCCTGGTCACCCTAGCCGGTCTGCTGCGCCGGCCCGGTCGCATGGTGATCGGGGACATCATGTTCTTCGAGGAACCGCACGGGCACAGCGAGGCATTCGACGAGGTAGGGTACGATGGGGGAGAAACCGACTTTCCGGCACGAGCAGGGCACCTGATGGAGTGGCTGGAGCAGACAGGAGCCCGGGTTCACGTGGAGCAGGTTCATCCGCTGGTCGGTGTAGTCACAGCCGACTATCGGCAGTAACGTACTGAGGTACGCTGTGCCCGGCCGGCCATGGATGATAGTCAAGGGGTGCTCGCAAGGCGATTGTCATGCCCGAGGCTGTCTTAAAGTGCAGTGCAGGGCTCTAGCTTCGTGCTGCACGACCCTGAAGGGTCGTACTACAGAAGTCTGGAGGTGATAGAGAATGAAGATCGAAATCGTGAACCTGAACGTCGAGAACCTGAGGCACGCTCCCGAGTGGCCCAACCATCCCTACAGTTGCAAGTATTGCACCTACTGGGAATTTCCCGAGGAGTGGCAGTCACCCGGAACTCGCGCGCCCGCCACGGAGGAGCACAAGGAGGGCATGCTGGGCAAGAAATCGGAGTGGCTGCGCAACGTGAGTCGCGAATTCGGCAACTGCGGCAAGGTTGTCTACTGCGACGGGGAACCGGCCGGCTATGCGCAGTACGCTCCACCCGGATACCTGCCCAATGCAGCCAGCTATGATTCCGGGCCGCCGGGAGACGACGCCGTGTTGCTTGCCTGCCTGTTCATCCCGGAAACGCGATTCAGGGGAGCAGGGATAGGCGGCCGGATCCTGGACAGCATCATCGATGAGCTGAGGCAGAGGGGGATAAGGGCGATCGAGACTTTCGGCAGAAGAGGTAACATCGAAAGCCCGTCAGGACCGGCCGAGTTCTTCTTGAGAGGGGGGTTCAGGATACAAAGGGACGACCCCGAGTTCCCCCTTCTCAGGCTGGAGTTGTGACCGGGTTCTTGCTCTGCAGAGAACAAGGCGCTCGGCGCATGGGACCTGATCGTCTGAATCCGTCGCCCGCGGTCGGGAGTTCCCGGCCCGGAAACAGCCGCAGTATATGAGGTGAGGCAAGTGATAGAGATTAGTGACATGGACACGACCGACGAGTATTTCGTCGGGACCTGTACACACATAAACGAGTCGGAGGAGATAGACGCCTGTGCAGCGAGGCGGCTAGGGTGGCTCAGAAGGATGCACGAGAAGGGGTTGCGGGTTAAGGTTGCCGCTTTCGAAGGTGTACGCGCTGGGTTCCTGTACGCTATGCCTATAGAGATCTCTCCCTGGGGCCCTCTTGGCCGTAACTTGCTGGTGTTCCCGTGTCTCTATGCACCCAATCAAGGACATGGAGTGGGGAAGGCCCTGCTGGGCGCCGCGGAGGAAGAGGCCAGACGGCAGGGGCTGAAGGGGATCGTGACTATAGGGTACCGTCACGATTTCTGGTTCATGCCGGCCAGCTTCTTTGAGGCCAACGGTTTCGTGGAATGTGACCAGGCCCGGTGGAAATCCTCTGAGACCGGGAGCGCGGCCGTACTGCTATGGAGAACCTTCGCCGGAGAAGTCCAGGCACCAACACTGCTGAAGCCGAACTACAGGTTCAGACCGATACCGGGAAAGGTCGTGGTGGACCTCTTCTGGAATACGTTCTGCCAGACAAGCGATATCGAGGCACAGCGGGTTAGGGAGGTCGCTGAAGAGTTCGGAGACATAGTGGCGCTCAACGAATACTGCGCCGACGACCGGGCAGTTCTTCTCCGTCATCAGATATCCCGCGGGATCTTCGTCAACGGCCGCGAAATAGGCTGGGGCTATGAAGCACCCAGAGACGGTCTAAGGCAGGCTATCTTACAGGCTGTGGGCGGAACAGGAGCCTAAGCACCACGGCCTGTACGGGTCACCGGCTCCAGCCGCATCACCGATGCCACGGTACGCCCTCTTTTCGTAGGGGGTATAACAAGCCGAGCGCCGGCCATCCGCGGGCATACGAAACCCGCGCCGGCCGAACAAGTGCGCGGTTTTTGTCCGGCGCCCTATGCCTCGAGAGCCTCGTCCAGCACCTTCTTGAGCTCCTTCTTGGGCTTGAAACCGGTGACCTGCTGGACGGGTTGGCCGCCCTTGAATACGAGCATGGTCGGGATAGAGGCTACGCCGTACCTGGCGGCCAGCGGACCGTTGGCGTCTACGTCCACTTTGACAAAGTCTATCTTGCCCTCGTATTCCTGGGCCAGTTCCTCGAGGGTGGGGGCCACTGCCAGACAGGGGCCACACCACTTGGCCCAGAAGTCTACCAGGACCGGGGACTTCGATTGCAGCACCGTGCTTTGAAAGCTATCCTCACCTACTATTGACTCTATCATAAGACTGACCTCCTTACTTAGAATGCTAAGTCCAGAGAGAAGAAGCCGACCGCGTTTCTGGTTGTCTCGTTAGCGACAGTAGCCTCGTCAACACCTTTCAGTTGCGATACGGCCTTCAGATCCCTGACAACATCGGCGGGACGGGACCGATATCTATGCTCTCTTCCATACGTGACCGGGCAATCCGTCTCCAGCAGTAGCCTGTGCAAAGGGGCTTCCTTGACTGCCCGTCTGTGTTCCTCATGGTACTCGGTAGCCGGCGTTGCCGAGATGAAATAGCCATGCTCGATTATCTCCCTGAGAACGCTGGAAAAGCCAGTGAACCAGTGGAAGACAGCCTTTTCTATACCGGCATCCCGGACCGCCTGTAGCGCGTCCTTCCAGGCGTACCTGCTGTGAATTATCACCGGCTTCCTGTGTCTTCTGGCTATACCCAGGAGCTGAACCAGTACCTCCTTCTGCAACTCTTTAGAAGCTAACTTGAGCACCCTCTTGTCATAATCCAGGCCTATCTCACCTGCGGCCACGGCTGAAGTGATATTCTCGTCGACAAACCGTAAGTCTGCATCCACCCCGGCAGCTCCGAGGCTCCCTAACTCCCAGGGATGCAGGCCCAAGGCAGGGTAAACACAGCCGCGATATTCCTGTGCTATTTCGAGCGTCCTCGCGTTCGACTCCCGGCCCGATCCGACAGCTACTACGGCCATAACGCCGGCTTCTCTGGCTTCATCAACCATTGCATCGACATCCGGGACCTCGTCCAGGTGGGCGTGCGTATCGACGAGCCTGTACACTAGGCCCTTCCCTCCTCAAGCATGGCCCGATAATGCCTCAGGCCGACCTCTGTGGGTTTGTAGCTATACAGATAGTGTCTGTCCTCCGCCTCCCTGGTGACCATGTCTGCAGACACCAACGCCCTCAGCATTGCCTCGCTGAAGTATCCGGCCAGATCGAGGTGGTGATCAGGTACCGGCCTGTTGGTCGCTTCGTACTCGCGGCAGATCGCCGCCAGGAGCTTGGCCGGTTCCCACTCGAGGCCCCTCAGAAGAGCCTGCACGGTCTCGGTCTTCCTCACCTCATCAACGAAATCTTCAAAAGCGCCCATGCACGTTAACCCCCGGGTTCGACACAACTCAAGATCGCAAGACGCCCTCGCCCGCGGCGCCAGCGTCTCCTTTCGAGGTCCAAGCTCGCAATCAGCGCGCGCCCCGCCATAAGGTCCTCTTCAACCCGCTCATACCGCACTCCGATCCTTGTGACCCCGAAAGCAGCTCCCTGCAAGACGACAGCCAATCCAGCTGGTGGTCCTGCCCCGCAGGATGGCCTTCTATGGCCCGGATATTCTAGCTGTTCAAGATCGTCGAAGCAAGCGGGCGAAGCCCCGTCCTTTCTTCCTATTGACAAGCGAGTTGCCGGGTGCCATAATGAGAGGCAGCTAATGAGGTGCTAGCGAGGTGCAATGATGAACTACGGACGCGAGCTACTGAAGGGTAACACCGATTCGCTGCTGCTCTGCCTGATCAGCCGAGAGCCCACGTACGGCTACAAGGTAGTAAAGGAACTGGAGAAGAGGAGCAACGGATACTTCCAGTTCAAAGAGGGCACTCTTTATCCCGCTCTCCACCGGTTGGAGAGGGAGAATCTTATCGAGGGCAGATGGGAGATACTGCCTAACGGACAGCAGAGACGTTATTACTACATAACGGAAAAGGGACAGCAGGTCCTGGCAGCACGGTTAGCTACATGGCAGGACTTCTCCACAGCAGTCAAAGCAGTTATGCAGACGGAGACAGCTTAGAGTCAAGATGATAGACTACGCGAGCCATTATCTGAACAGGTTCAGGGCCAGCCTCAAGATCGATCAGACCATAAAGGACGGGGTGGCTGATGAGCTTCACGCGCACCTTGAGGACAAGAGCCGGGAACTGGAAGAAGCCGGGCTAAGCAGAGAAGAAGCATACAAGGTGGCGGTGCAATCGCTGGGGTCGCCCGAATTGCTTGCCCAGCAGGTCTACGAAACCCACGCCCAGGGCAGCTGGAAAGAGGCCTTCTTCAGTGCCTTGCCTCACTTCTTAGTGGCGCTGCTTTTCGCCTCCTATTACTGGCAAAAGGCGGCCGCCCTAGCGATTGTGTTAGTACTGACGGTCGGCATAGCGATCTATGGCTGGCAGCGAGGAAAACCGATATGGTTGTTCCCCTGGCTGGGGTATTATCTTATGCCTGTGGTGATCACCGGAATACTACTGCTTAACCTTCCTCAAGGTTGGGGCTGGATCGCAGCTCTCATCTACATCCCCCTGGCCCTTTTCGTTCTGATTCACATAATGAGGCAGACGGGCAAGCGGGACTGGCTCTATGCGTCGCTCATGCTGGCTCCAATGCCCGTTATATTCAGCTGGTTTCTGCCGCTGAGTACGGGACACGGTCTCATGACCAGCGATGCATGGGTAACGAGATTGCAGACACAGGCACCGTGGATCGTCACCAGCTTCGTTGCTCTGGCAGCAGCAACGATAGCCTTTATCCGCCTCAAGCCCCGGAAGTACAAGATCATGAGCCTGCTGATCCCGCCGCTTGTGATCCTATTCGCGGTAACCTGGGTGAGCCGGGGGAGCATCAATCTGTGGGGTTGGGTGATACTGGCGTTTTCCCTATCGGCCGTTGCCGTCCCGGTCTGGATGCAGGCACGGGCACAAAGCTAAAGCTCAGCTTTGATTCTGATTCCACAGGCCCGCCTGAGGCGACATGTCTCTCTTGTAAGGCACTCCGAGGTGTTCATACGCAAGCCTGGTGGCCAACCTTCCTCGCGGCGTACGTTCCAGAAACGCCAACTGCAGAAGATACGGCTCGTATACATCCATAATGGTATCGGCATCCTCGTTGATAGATGCGGCGATGGTATCCAGACCTACGGGGCCGCCATCGAACTTCTCGATTATTGTGTGCAGTACTCTGTGATCGATGTCATCCAGACCCACAGAGTCAATCTCCAGCTTGGCAAGCCCCTCCAGAGCTACCGCACAGGTGACCACCCCATCGGCCATAACCTGAGCGTAGTCTCTGATTCTCTTCAGGAGGCGGTTGGCCACCCGCGGAGTACCTCTGGCACGCCGGGCAATAGGGATAAGCCCCTCGTCCTCGGCCTCCACCTTCAGTATTGCCGCTGACCTCTGTAGAATCGTCAGCATCGCTGTCTCGTCATAGAAACCCAGATGATATGTCACCCCGAATCTGTCGCGAAGGGGAGGGCTCACCAGTGCAAAGCGTGTGGTGGCCCCGATCAGAGTGAAGCGGGGCAAGTTCAACCTTAGGTTTCTGGCAGACGGTCCCTTCCCCAGAAAGATGTCAAAAACGAAATCCTCCATCGCCGGATAGAGCTTCTCTTCTATGGTATGGCTGAGCCTGTGCATCTCGTCGATGAAAAGAACATCGCCCTCCTGAAGATTGGTAAGGATGGCGGCTAAGTCACCCGGACGCTCTATCGCCGGCCCGGAGCTGACCTTGATGCTGACCCCCATCTCGGCGGCGATGATGTAGGCGAGGGTAGTCTTTCCCAGACCGGGAGAACCGTAGAGAATAACATGATCCAGGGGCTCGCCCCTCTTCTGAGCAGCGACTATGGCTATTCTCAGGTTCTCCTTGACCCTGTCCTGGCCTATGTACTCGTCAAGGCGTTTAGGCCGTAGATCAAAGTCGAAGAAGCTGTCTTCGGTCGTTGTCTTGCCCGAGATAAGTCGCATCGCCAGGCCCTATGCCTTCACTCCTACTGGAGGTCCGGTTCTGAGTGCACCAGCTCACCCTCCTCAACATCCGCCTCCTTCAGCTGCTTCCTGTCGTCGAGATCGGCAGCGAGAACCTGGGACGGCATACGCTTGCCGAGAATGACGTTCTCCTTGAGTCCGCGGAGCTTATCCAGCTTGCCTTTAACCGCGGCATCGACAAGGACGCGTCCGGTCTCCTGGAAGGATGCCGCAGCAAGCCAGCTATCCTTGCTCAAGCTGGCCCTCGTTATGCCCAAAAGCGACGCCTGAGCTGTTGCCGGCTCACCACCCTCGGCCAACACCCTGGCATTCATGTCCTCATAGTCAAACCGATCGATCAACTCGCCGGGCAATAGCTCGGTGTCTCCAGAGGAGATGATCCTCACTTTGCCCAGCATCTGGCGAGTGATGACCGCGATATGCTTGTCATGGATAGTCACGCCCTGCGACCGATATACCTTCTGTATCTCGTCAATCAGATATTGCTGCACTGTATCCTTGCCCATGATACGCAAGATGTCATGAGGGTCAATCGGGCCTCTGGTAAGCCTATCGCCCGCCTTGACCTCATCTCCTGATCGAACCAGCAACTGTGTACCGAGCGGGACATTATATTCTCTCTCTTCCCTCTCCTCGTATCTCACATCAATATGGTCGTCCTCGACGATGACCTGACCGGCGACTCTGGCTACCGCGAGTTGAGACCCATCTCCCTCGGGCTGACTCACAGCCGGCATTGTCTCCTCAGCGTTCTCCGGCACAGTGAACAAGACGGTGCCGGCACTGATCATCTGGCCGTCGGCTACTGCTAACTCTGTTCCAGGTGGAATCGGGTACTCGTCAAGATAGGATTCAGAACTGGTGATCTTGATTATGTTCTCGCCGTCACCCTGCGACGCCTCAACAAAACCGTCTATCTCAGAGATTATGGCGTTCCCGCCGGGGGTTCTCGCCTCAAAGAGTTCCTCCACGCGGGGCAACCCGGTGGTGATATCGGTGCCCGCCGTGCCGCCCGTGTGAAAGGTCTGCAGCGTAAGCTGAGTGCCGGGTTCGCCGATGCTCTGGGCGGCAATGACTCCCACAGCGGTGCCGGGCTTCACCATTTGCTTCTTACCCAGATCCCGTCCATAACAGCATCGACAGACGCCGAACCGGGAACGGCAGGTAAGGGGCGACCTTACGTGTACTCTGGAAACGCCGGCCGCGATGATCTGCTGAACCTTCTCCTCGTCAATCTCTGCGTCGCGGTCAACAATAAGGGCATCTGTACTCGGATCAACGATCTCGCTCGCTGCCAGGTAGCCGATAATCCGTTCTCCAAAGGACGGAAGCGTCCCATCTAGAGGTTCCCGAGACACCCAAATCCCTTCGGCTGCGCCGCAGTCTGTCTCAGCTACCAGAACATCCTGTGCTATGTCAACAAGGCGCCTAGTAAGATAACCGCTACCTGATGTCCGCAGGGCGGTGTCGGCCAGCCCCTTGCGGGCGCCGTGGGTAGAGATGAAGTATTCTATCGGCGCCAATCCATCACGGAAACTCGCCTTAATCGGAAAGTCTATGATCCGACCCGAGGGATCGGTCATCAATCCCCGCATCCCCGCCATCTGCCTGATCTGAGAGAGGTTACCCCTGGCCCCCGAGGTCGCCATCATATAGATGCTTCCGTATGGGTCCAGCGCCTGGGCTACATCCTCACCGACCCTGTCCGTCGCCTCCATCCATACCTGCACCGTGCTCTCATACCTTTCATCATCGGTAATCAGGCCTCGATCAAACTGATCCTCGATCACCCTGACCTGTTCTTCTGCTTCCTTCAGAATGCTATCCCTCTGCGGCGGTTTCTCAATGTCGTCCATGGCAATGGAAATGCCCGACTTCGTAGCATAGTCGAATGCCAGTTGCTTGAGCGTGTCGAGGACGCCGGCCGCACCCTCGTTGCCCAGCAGACTGATGCAATCAGAGACCAGCCCTCTCAAAGAAGACTTGTCTATTGTGTTGTTCTGGAAGCGAAGCTGCGGAGGCAAGGCCTCGTTGAACAGGATCCTGCCTACGGTGGTGCTTACCTTTCCTTTCTCTCCATTGCCTGAGGACTGCCGCACAACAATGTCTGCGCCGAGTTCGATCATGCCGAGTTCGTAGGCCAGTTTGGCCTCGTCAAAACTGCTGAAGAGCTTTCCTTCTCCCCTGGCTCCGGGTTTGGGCGCAGTCAGATAGTAGCAGCCCAGCGCCATATCAAGGGTGGGCGCTGTGATAGGCTCGCCCGAACTCGGCAGCAACATATTGTAGGGACTGAGCATGTGCTCGCGGGCCTCCTTCACTGCGGCCCTGGACAATGGCACATGAACTGCCATCTGGTCACCGTCAAAATCGGCGTTGAAGGCGGCACAGACCAGGGGGCGAATCTGGAAAGCATCCCCATCGATTAACACCGGTTCAAAGGCCTGGATACTGAGCCGATGCAGAGTCGGAGCGCGGTTGAGAAATACCGGACGCTCCTTAACCACCTCATAAAGCGCATCCCAAACCTCAGGGCTGTCTCGCTCCACCAGTCGCCGAGCGCTCTTGAGATTGTTGGCGTACCCACTTCTTATGAGCTTGTGCATAACCAAAGGTTTGAATAGCTCTAGTGCAACATAGCGTGGCAGACCACACTGGTGTAGTTTGAGTTTGGGACCAACAACAATCACCGAGCGGCCGCTGTAGTCTACCCTCTTACCGAGAAGATTCTGTCGAAACCGCCCTTGCTTGCCCTTCAGGATATCAGAAAGCGATTTCAGGGCATGGTTATTACCGGTGGTCACTACACGACCCCTCCGACCATTGTCGATGAGGGCGTCAACGGCCTCCTGCAGCATGCGTTTTTCATTGCGGATGATAATCTCGGGCGCACCCAGCTTCATAAGACGGCGGAGGCGGTTATTGCGGTTGATAACCCTCCGATAGAGGTCGTTCAGGTCGCTTATGACAAAACGGCCGCCGTCCAACTGGACTATGGGACGTAGCGAGGGAGGCAGCACGGGAAGCACAGTAAGAACCGTCCACTCAGGTTTGTTCTCGCTGAGCTTAAAGGACTCCACCAGTTGCAGTCTCTGGCTGACTTTCTTACGGTATCCCCCCGAGGTGCTACGAATCTGATCGCGAAGCTTTTGATGTAGGGCATCCATGTCGATCTGCTTCAATATCTGCAGAATCGCTTCAGCCCCCATACCGACTTCAAAGGCAGCACCGTATCTGTCTTTGAGCCTTCTACAGTCCTCTTCGGTAAGCAACTTCAGTGGCTGAAGGCTCTGCAACTCGTCGATGCTCGCCTTCAACTCCTTCTCAAGTCTTTCGTTTCTCTCTACGCACCGGGCGCGAAGCTGGTTTATCTCCCTGATATTCGTCTCTTCATCCTGGTCTCTGGCTTCCAGTTCCTCGATCTTGCTACTCAGGCGCTCTTCCTGGTCGGCAAGCTTCCGGGCCATGTCTTCCTTAAGCTGGCGAAGGCTGTCCTCCTTAGCCTCCTCATCAACGGAGATGATGATGTACCGGGCGAAATAGATGACGCCCTCCAGGTCACGCGGGGACAGGTCCAGGAGTAGTCCCAGACGGCTGGGGACCAGTTTGACAAACCAGATATGGGTGACAGGCGCGGCCAGCTCTATGTGTCCCATGCGTTCTCTGCGTATACTGGAATGAGCTATCTCTACGCCGCATTTGTCACACTTGACTCCTTTGTATCTCGCCTTCTTGTACTTGCCGCAATGGCATTCAAAGTCCTTGACCGGCCCGAAGATTCTTTCGCAGAAGAGACCGTCTCTCTCCGGCTTCAAGGTACGATAGTTTATCGTCTCTGCTTTGGTCACCTCACCGTGAGACCAACTCTTGATCTGCTCCGGCGAGGCCAGGCTTATCCGGATACCGTTGACACCGTCAAATTGAGACATTTTCCCCCTCGCTAAGTAGTTCGACCGCGAAGCCCAGACTACGTAGCTCCATAAACAACACTTTCGTCGACTCCGGAATCCCGAGCTGCTGAATATCCTCGCCCTTTACAAGGGATTCATAAGCCTTGGCCCGGCCAGTTACATCGTCCGACTTTATTGTGAGCATCTCCTGGAGGGTGTTAGCGGCACCGTATGCCTCTAACGCCCACACCTCCATCTCACCGAACCTCTGACCTCCAAACTGAGCTTTCCCTCCTAATGGTTGCTGCGTGATGAGCGAGTAAGGACCGGTAGACCGTGCGTGTACCTTGTCACCGACAAGATGGATCAGCTTCATCATATAGATGTTGCCCACAGTTACGGGCCTGTCAAACACCTCGCCCGACCTTCCATCTCGCAGCTCCATCTTGCCAAAAACCGGAGGATAGAGCTTCCGTTCCCTGTAGACTTCCTGGGCCATGTGTTCCAGGTCCTTGTCGCCGAGCGTTCTCAGATGGTGACTCTCACCCGCACCCACCTCATCAAGCCATATACAGAGCGAGGCCTTTCTAGCGGCGCCCGTGAACGATGCATCCATTATCTCGTGAGCATCAAAACCGCGCCGGGAGAGCCACTCGCCGATCTTCCCCAGGTCAAGTTTGGCGCTTCCGGGATCTTCGGCGCTGAAGCTGACGGCGTCCGCCTTCCAGGCTATCCAGGTCCTGGCAAGGGCGTCCTCAATGGTCATGGCATCCGCTCCATCGAAAACAGGGTTGATGACATCAAAACCCAGTGTCTGTGCCGCCCAACCCATATGAGCTTCAAGGACCTGCCCGATATTCATACGAGAGGGAACACCGAGGGGATTGAGTATGATATCCACGGGCGTACCGTCCGGCAAGAACGGCATCTCTTCCTGAGGCACCACGACCGAGACAACCCCCTTGTTGCCATGTCTGCCTGACATTTTGTCCCCTACCGAGATCTTCCGCTTCTGCGCAACCCACACCTGTATGAGGCGGTTCACCCCCGCCGATAGCTCATCGTGGCTGTCGCGAGAGAACAGCTTCGTCCTGATTACCCTGCCCCATTCTCCGGATGGCATTCTAAGGGAGCTGTCCTTCACCTCCCGTGTCTTTTCACCGAAGATGGCTCTCAAGAGCTTCTCTTCGGCAGACGGCTCAGTTTCACCCTTGGGCGTGATCTTCCCCACCAAAATGTCATTGGAATTCACCTCGGCCCCGATGCGAACAATCCCCATTTCATCCAGGTTAGCGAGACTCTCTTCACTCACATTAGGTATGTCCCTGGTGATCTCCTCCGGCCCCAGCTTCGTGTCGCGCTCCTCAATCTCGTACTTCTCAATGTGAACCGACGTGTAGACGTCATCCTGAACCAGCCTCTTGCTGATGATAATGGCATCCTCGAAGTTATATCCTTCCCAGCTCATGAAGGCACAGACGACGTTCCGCCCCAGAGCGAGGTTTCCATCGTCAATCGAGAAGCTATCTACCAACACCTGTCCCTTCCTGACCCTGTCGCCCTTCTTGACAACAGGATGCTGGTTGACGCATGTGCCCTGGTTGGTCCTGGAAAACTTGGTGAGATTGAACACATGCTCATCCGCGCCGCCATTCTTGAGCACGATCTTCGAACCCGTGACTGATGAAACCACGGCATCGTCCGGGGCGAATATCGCCTGTCTACTGTATTTGGCTACCTCTCTCTCCATGCCTGTGGCCACGAGGGGATGCTTGGGCTGTAACAGGGGCACGGCCTGTCGCTGCATATTACACCCCATCAGAGCACGGTTCGCATCATCGTGCTCGAGGAAGGGTATGAGGCAGGCCGCTATGCTGAACAGCTGCTTCGGTGACACGTCGATGAAATCTACTCTGTCTACTGATTCTTTGAAGTACCGTTCGCCTTTCTTGACCTCAACTCTGTCGGAAACAAACTCGTTTCTGTCGTTGAGGGGCACGTTAGCCTGAGCGATATTGCACTGTCCTTCCTCGTCGGCCGACAGATAGTCGACCTCCTTAGAAACAAAGGGAACCACTTTGATGCTTCGGGGCGGAAGAGCAGACAGCTTTTGGGCAAGTTGCTTCGTGACGGCTGTTCCGCTCCTGGCCACAATCTTGCCATCGCTGTCTATGTCCTCCCCGATCGTTCTGCCCATCAGCTGGTCCGCGCTGTTGGGAACTTCATGGACAATCCGGAGGTATGGCGTCTCAATGAAACCGAATTCGTTGACCGAAGCGTAAGTAGCGAGAGAGCCGATCAGGCCGATGTTCGGTCCTTCGGGGGTCTCTATAGGACAGATCCTGCCGTAATGAGAATGGTGAACGTCACGGACTTCAAATCCGGCCTGCTTTCTCGACAGACCTCCAGGCCCCATGGCAGACAGGCGACGTTTGTGGGTCAGTTCGGCCAGCGGATTCGTCTGATCCATGAACTGCGATAGCTGAGAACGACCAAAGAACTCTCTTGTCGCGACCGCCACAGGACGAATGTTTATCAGGCCAATAGGAGTCGCTGCCTCGGGGCCCAGAATACTCATTCGCTCCTTTATGGCTCTCTCCAGCCTCAGTAGTCCGATGCGAAACTGTTTCTGTATCAGGAACCCGACCGCCTGAGCCCTTCGATTGCCCAGATGATCGATGTCATCCGGAGCTTCCTTGCCGATGTTGACCGTGATAATGCGGCGGACTATTTGGACCAGATCCTCAGGAGTCAAGCTCGTGCAATCCTGGGGTACAGACAGGCCCAGCTTCTTGTTCAGCTTATAGCGCCCGACCTTGCCCAGGCTGTAGCGCCGGGGGTTAAACAGGAAGTTGTTCAGCAAGGCCTGGGCACTACTGAGACTGGGCGCCTCGCCCGAGGACAGTTTCCTGTAAATGTCGAATAAGGCGTCCGACCTGTTCTTGATCAGGGGATCCCGCTCCATTGTAGAGCGGATAAAAGCACGATCAGGCGCGTTATCCGAGTCCTGGAAAAGCGAAGACAGCTCGTCATCGCTCTCGTAGCCTATGGCACGCAAAAGAGTAGTGACGGGTATCTTGCGCTTACCGCTCACTTTCACCGAGATCACTTCTCGATTCGAAGTGTCGAAATCGAGCCAGGCTCCATGCTCGGCGACAAGTTTGGCAAAGGCCAGTTCCCGGCCGCTTGACGCGTCCCTGTCCACAGTGAAATAGACACCGGGAAAGCGAGTCAACTGGTTTACCACTACCCGCTCAACGCCGGCAATGATGAAGGTACCGTTGTCAGTCATCAAAGGGAAATCGCTGAAGAACAGTTCCTGCTCGTTGATCTCGCCCGTCTCCTTGACCACCAGCTGGGCGGTGACGTAAATGGGGGAGGAGTAGGTCAGGCCCCGCTCAAGACACTCGGCAATGGAGTGCTGTGGTTCCCGAAACTCGTATCCGACGAAATGCAGTTCGAGCCTGGTGTTGGTATAATCCTGAATAGGTGAGATCTCGTCGAACAGCTCCTTCAGACCTTCTTCCTGAAACCAGCGGAAAGAATTGAGTTGGACCTGGATCAGGTCAGGTATTTCTAGAGCCTCAGGCAGCTTGGCAAACGATTGTGATAACCCGTGTTCCAGCATTGAAGAAAACGATCCTGACTCTTCTATCAAAGCAATGTCTCGAGGACGCTAAGCACGAAAACTCATGACGAACAAGGTAGAAGAGGGATAGGACATAACCAAACAGATAAGCATAACACCCCCTATTTCTTTTGTCAAATCAATCAACCCGACGTACAGATCTCAGTTTTCGGTTGCCGACGGCGATGATTCCCTGATGCTAGTCCGGAGCGGAGAGCCCGAAACACCGGACGCTACAGTTCTCGAGAATCCACGGTCTGGTC